>CAYRHK010000042.1:0-12848 GCA_964423825.1 uncultured Terricaulis sp.
CGTTACAATCGAGGACCCCGTGGAGTTCGATCTTCCGGGCGTCCTGCAGATGAACGCAAAGCCCGAAATCGGGCTCGACTTCGCAACTGCCCTGCGCTCGGTGCTGCGCCAGGACCCCGACGTCATTTTCGTCGGCGAAATTCGCGATGCCGAGACCGCACAAACCGCCGTGCGCGCCGCGCTCACCGGCCACCTGGTGATCTCCACGGTGCACACCAATTCCGCGCTGGCGACCGTGTCGCGGCTCGTCGACCTCGGCGTCGAGCGGTTCTTGCTGGCAGATGTTTTGCGCGCGCTCGTGGGTCAACGATTGGCCCGCCGATTGTGCACGACTTGCCAGCAACCTGACGATGGCGACAGCGCGGAGCGCCACGCCGCCGCCGCTCTCGGCGCCCAGCCCTCTTCCGGCCCCAGCCAATGGCGTCGCGCCGGCGGTTGCCAAACCTGCGCCAAGAGCGGGTACCGCGGCCGGATGGGCATCTTTGAAGTCGCGAACATCGATGAGCCCCTGCAACTCGCTATCCGCGGCGGCGCAACCGACCTCGACGTGCAGCGGCTAGCGCGCACCAACGGCTTCTCGACCATGAGTGAAGTTGGTTTCGCCGCCGCGCGCGCGGGCCACACAACCTATCAAGAGATCATGCGCATTCTGGGAGCCGCTGCGTCGTGAACTCCATCCGGCGTTTCACCTACGTCGCTGCCGACCAGACTGGGCGTCTCGCAACACGCACGCTCTACGCGCGTGACCGGGCCGACGCGTTGCGGCGATTGTCCGAAGACGGCGCAGCACCTCTCTCCTTGAGCGATGCCGAGCTCGCAACGACTTTGCTTAGCGCCCAATCGATCTCTGTCGACGAGGCGAGCCTCGTGCTTCGGCAACTGGCGGTCATGATTGGCGCGGGCGTCGATCTGCTCGAGGCCATAGAAGCCGCAGCCACAGCATTGGACGGTCGCGTCATCTCCGGTCAACTCCGAGGCGTCGCGCTGGCGTTGCGGCGCGGCGACCCTTTCGCCTCAGCGCTCGCAACGCACGCGCCCTCCTACCCCGCCTACGTGCTCGCGTTGCTCCGCGCAGGCGAGGCGAGCGGGCGCCTCGGCCAGGCGCTAGACGAGGCCGCTCGTCAAATGAAGTTTGAAGCGCGCCTGACGCGCGACATTCAGAACGCCCTCGTCTATCCGGCCTTTCTGGTGCTCAGCGGAGCGCTGAGCGTCTCGTTCATTCTGTACGCCGTGGTGCCGCGCTTCGCAGACATGCTGGGTGCAGCCCGCGCTGACCTCGACGCCTTGTCCGCGTTCATCCTGGCGCTTGGCATGGGCTTCCATCAACGCGCGCCGCTCATCCTCGCATCGGTCGCCACCTTTGCCGTCGCGGTCGTCGCATTCGCGCGAACCGCCGACGGCAAACACATCTTGTCTCGACTTGCGCTCGCAACACCTGTCCTCGGTCCGCTTCTGAGAGCGCGTCAACATGCCTCCTGGTCGCGCATCATGGCCATCTTGCTCGCTGCGGGCCTCGACGTTTTGACCGCGACCCGCACTGCCGCCGACACACTATCCGATGGCCCATTGAAGCGCGGAGCCTTGGCCGCTATCGCGCAATTGCGCGCCGGCCGCTCAGTGGATCAAGCGTTCCTCTCCACCAACACGCTCTCGCCAATCGAAGCCAGCGTCATCGCCGCCGGCTCTCGCTCGGGAGCCCTCCCAGCCATGTTCGAAGCGATCGCACAGAAGAGCGAGGAAGATACCCGCGACGCACTCAAGCGCTTCACCGCCATCCTTGAGCCGCTCGCCATCGCGACCGTGGCGGGGTTCATCGGCGCTATCGTGGTGGGCTTAGTATCGGCCCTCGCCGGCATCTACGAGACCATCGGCTAGTCCAATGATCGGTCTCCTCCACCCCGTGAGCCTCGTCCTTAGCGCCGCGCTCGGCGCTCTCACGGCTTTGCGCGAACTGCGCGTGCCCGTCGCGGCCAGCGGTTCGTGCCTGGCGCTAGTGGCCGTTGTTGCATCCCTTGGCGCCAACGCCATCGCTGCTGATTGGCGCGTAATCAGCACCATTGCCGTACTGTTTTTGATCTGCGGCCTAATCGCCGAGATCGATCGCAGGTCTTACTTGATCCCGGATGCGCTGGTGCTGGCAGTCGCCGCGCTTGCACTCGGCATGCCGTCATTTGATCTAACCGCTGCTGTCGCAGGCGCGGTCGTCACCGGCTCGCTGTTCTTGCTGGTGCGTTGGTTGTTCGCAAGCGCTGGCGTCAACGAGGCGCTGGGGCTCGGCGATGTCAAATTGGCGGCGGCGATGGGCCTTTTCCTCGGACCGGCGCCAGCGCTCATCGCTGTGGCGGTGGCGGCAGGAGCCTCAGCGGCGCTGCTCGGCGCCAACATCGCCTTCGCACGCGCGCCCTCTGCCACACAGGGTGCGCCGTTCGGGGTGGGCCTGGCCGCCGCTCTCTTTGTCGCAGCAGTTCACCAAGTGATGACGTCATGAGGGCGCGGCAGTCCGGATTCAGCCTCATGGAGACGCTTGTCGCTGTCGCCATAATGGCGTTGGCTTTGACGCCGCTCCTGGACCTGCAAGCGCAGCTTGCGCGCCAAGCTCATCAGCAGCGCGCACGCGCCTTTGAGGCGACAGCCACACAAAACGCCTTGGCGCTTCTATCTGGCGTCAACCCGATGGAGCAGCGCGAGGGCCGCATCCGCGGCGGCGCAATCCAGATCACCTGGCGCGCGAATGCGTTGTCAGAGCCCATTCGCAGCACCCGCGCTGGGGCGGGTGACGGCACGTTTATGGTTCAGCTTTTCGCCACAGACGTCGTTGCCCATGACGAGGACGGCCGCGAAGTGGCCCGCTTCACCTTCGACCAAGTCGGGTGGCGCCAGACCGAGCCCGGCCGGGAATAAACTTCGGGGCGGCAAGGTAGTCCCCTGAAGAAGCGTCGGGGAGGCGCTAACCGAATGCGGCCGGGGACGGCGGACCTCAAAGTGCGAACCTGTTTCACATTTCAGCGCCGAACATGCCGATGCACCGCGATGTGCCGCATCAAGGTGTACGCATGGGCGGGCGTATCGGGCTTTTGCGCCGTTGTATGGCTCTGGATCGTTGTCGCGTCTAACGGCTTAAGTTGACATCAGCGCACGCAGGCGTTCGTCAACTACTTCCGGCGCCGACCCGTACGCCACCAGATCAGCCACCCGTCCGCCACGATCGATGAGAAAGACCGTGGCGGTGTGGTCCATAGTATAGTTTCCCCCGCCCAAATCGGTGCGCGTCGCCTCGACTTGGAACGCGCCTTCCAGAGCTTCGATCGCAGCAATTTCACCAGTGAACCCGGTTACCGACGGCCCGAAGCCAGCCAAATATTGCGCCAACCGCTCGGGCGTGTCGCGACCCGGGTCCACGGTCACGAACTGAATCGAGACCTCCCTCGCCCCGATGCGCTCGACCGCCGCGGTCAATTCGTAGATCGTAACCGGACAGATCACAGGGCAGTGCGTGAAGCCGAAGAATACAGCCCGCGGCGCACCCGCCAGATCGCCCCATCGGACCCGCTCGCCGCGATGACTGGTCAGCACCACGTCTTCTGCGCCTTCACCTAGACCGCGCAACTCATCCGGCGCGTCGTTCGAAGCCATAAGCGCGAAGCCGCCAATGCCCGCCGCCGCTACCGCCACGGCGCCAACGCCGATCAACCACGCGCGCTTGGACAAGGTTCCCTTATCGCTCATCGCTGTCGCTTGAGACATGCTCGGACCGGCGCTCCCGATGCTCATCGCGATCGAGCCCGAAGATGCTCCGGATAAGCCCTGTCGCCGACGCAAGCGTTCGCTCCGCTATCACTACATCACGCTCGGCCTGAGCAAGCCCCACGCGCGCTTCTAGCCGCTCTTGCTCCTGGTTGAGGACATCGATCATCGAACGTTGACCGAATTGTTGTTCGCGCCGCACCCCGCGGCTGGCGAGTTCCGCCGCTTCGAGCCGCGCTCTGGATGCTTCCAGCCGCGCATACGCGGCCTCAAGCGAGGCCCAGGCGACGCTGGCGCGCTCACGCACGCGGCGTTGGATTTCGCGCTCCTCGCTGCGCGCGGCGCGGTGGAGATGGCGTTGTTGGCGTTCGCGCGCCAACAACGCCCCGCCCGTAAACAGCGGGATGGTGGCGCGTACGCTCACATTGGTGTCGTACTGCGGCGTGAACTCGGAGGGATCGAACGCATCGTAGGTGCTGTTGCTCGACTCAAGGAACACACGCATGCGCCCGTTCGCCGCCGCCAGATCGACGCCAGCGTCCGCGGCTTCGACGTTCGCGGCCGCCGACACGAGCGCGGGATGCTCGGACTCGGCGGTCTCGATCGCCTCCGCCAGCGAGCCCGGCAAACCCACGACGGCGCCTGGTGCAGTGAGTTCTCCCGGAGCATGACCCGAGATGCGAGCATACAATTCGTTTGCTTCAATGAGGTCAGCGCGCGCCTGCGCCAGCTCCGCCCGCGCCAACGCCACACGCGCTTCCGCCTGCGCCACGTCGGTTCGGGTGAGAAAGCCCTCGCGCTGATTGGCGCGAGCGAAGCGCACTTGTTCCTCCAGGTTTGCGACGTTCTCCTCGAGCGCAGCCACCCGCTCGCGCGCGAACCGCACATTGGCGTAAGCCTGGGCGAATTGCTCCGCGAAGTTCTGCACGGCATCCTGATAGAGCGCCACCGCCGAGATGACCTGCGCGCGCGCTTGCCGCGTGGAAGCCCACACCCGGCCGCCGCCGAACAGCAGCGTCGACACCCGCACCGTCGCAACCCAATACTCAGGCTGATCGCGGATGGTGAACGCAAGACGCTCCTCTGAACTGTCCTGCGCGATTGCAGCCGCCTCAACGCTGACTTGCGGTAGCGCCTCGGCCCAAGCCATGGGCAATGACTGGCGCACGGCGCTCAACCGTGAACGCTCGGCGGACAGCAGCGGGCTGCTCGACACCGCCGCCGCCAACTCGCTCTCGAACTCCTCCCCGCTCACGGGGAGCGCAGCCATCCAACAAGCAGCCGCAGCCAACATCAGGCGCTTCATCATCGCTATCAGTTCTCTCTGAATGAACGCCACACACTTTGCCCCAACGGCTCGAGCAGATATTGCAGCGCAGTGCGCCGCCGCAGCGGCACGACGACTTCAACCGGCAATCCCGGTGATAGGTTCAAGGCGGCGCCCGACGCTTGCGCTAAGCGGTCAAGTTCTTCACGCGGAACCCGCACTTCCGCCACGAAATAGCGTGTACCGCTGCGCGGTTCCTCGAAGCTGTCGGCGGACACCCGCAGAATCTCGCCGCGCGCATATGGCATCTGGCGACCCTCGAACGCCGCCAAGCGTACATTGGCGGTTTGGCCGACGGCGAGATTGTCGGCGTCCATCGGACGAATATTCACCGACATGATGAGGTCCTGTTCGTCAGGCACGATCTCGAGAATGCGTTCCCCTGGACCGATGACGGCCCCTTCGTTGAAGAATGCGAGACCAACCACCGTACCGCTCGTCGGCGCCCGCACGCGCGCGCGTTCAAGCTGAGCGCGCACCGCCTGTAGGCGCGGTTGCACCTCAAGCACTTGTGTTTCGGTGATCCGCAATTCCTCCGCGATCGTTTGCGAACGGTCTTCCCGGATCGACAGCGATTGCATTTGAGCTTCCCCGATGCCCTCGTTGGCCTGCTCGATCAGTCCCAATAGTTCAGCGCGCCTCCCGGTCAGTTCCGCCGCCAGTCGCTCGACGGCGCGCACGCGCGTCTCCGCCGCGAACCCTTCTTCCGCCAATGCGCGTAGGCCTCTGAGCTCCTCGTTCACAAGTGTCAGTTGTTGATCCACCGCGGCGATTTGTTCGCGATATCCCGCGATGCGCGCCGCCAATTGCGATTGGCGCTGTCCCTGCACGCCCGTTAGCGCTGACACCGCCGAGCGCCGCGCGCGCAATTCTTCCTGCTGCCGCGCCAGTACAGCGTCAGCGAGAGTCGCGTACTCCGGCGTCAGCCCCGCCCAGTTGGCTGGGCGCACGAGGGTGCTGCGACGCTGCGCCTCCGCCAGCAATCGCTCGCGCGACGCCTCCAATTCGATCAACTGGCCCGCAAGCGCGCGCTCCTGTGCCACCAACTCGATGGCCGACAATTCGACCAGAATTTGGTTCGCCTCGACGTGGTCGCCCTCCCGCACAGCCAGCATCGAGATCACGCCGCCATCGCGGTGCTGCAGCACCTGGCGATTGCCAGACACTTTGACCTCGCCCGCCGCAACCACACCGGCGTCAAGCGGGGCGAGCGCCGCCCACAAGCCGAACACGCCGAAAAACAGAACGATGGTGATCGTACCCCAACGTCCCTCCCGCCAGGGATTGTCATCCAGCAGCACATCAGCAGCGGATCGAGTCGGCGCCGCGGTCATGGCCGTCCCCCGCCTACCGTAGTCAACGCCGCCTCACTCCGCGCTCCGGAAAGCTTGGCGATCACCGACGCGCGCGGACCAAACTCAATCAGGCGCCCGTCTTTCAGCACAATGATCTTGTCGACCATGTTCAAAACGCCGGTGCGATGAGCCACTACGAACGCCACGCCGCCTCGGGCGCGAACGCCCTCCAAGGCCGCGACCAGCGCCAACTCCCCCTCCTGATCGAGATGCGAGTTCGGCTCGTCCAGCACGATCACCCGGGGATCGCCGTAGAACGCGCGGGCCAGCGCAACGCGCTGCGCTTGGCCGGGCGACACCCCCGCGCCGCTCAAACCGAGTTCGGTCTCGTAGCCGCGCGGCAAGCGCAGGATCATGTCGTGCGCGCCCGCTTTCAACGCAGCATCGACCACGCGGCTGACGCCGCTGGAACTCTCCGCGCTGGCATCGGCAGCGAAGGTCGAGATGTTCTCTGCGATCGATCCATCGAACAGATCGATGCGTTGCGGCAGATAACCAATGTGCCGAGCAAGAGCGCGATCGTCCCAATCCGAGTAGCGGGCGCCGTCCAGGCGAATGGCGCCGGCTCGCGGCGCGGCTGCATTCGCGAGCACCCGCGCAAGCGTGGTTTTGCCCGCGCCAGACGGCCCCACAATGCCGATGATTTCGCCGGGCGCCACCTGGAAGCTGACGCCATGAAGCGCGACTGTGCGTCCGTCCGGCGCGAGCGCCGAAACCGCCTCCAACTGCACCCGCCCCTCGGGATCGGGCAACGGCGTGTGCGCGCTCTGAGGTTTCGCTTCGGCGAACAAGCGCCGCAGCGCCCTGTACGCTGTCAAGCCCATGGCGAGTTGTCGCCAGCCGCCGACAATTTGCTCCACTGGCGCGAAGGCGCGCGCGGTCAAGATCGTGGCCGCGATGATGGCGCCGGGCGAAATCTCGCGCTCGACGGCCAAATAGGCGCCGAGCCCAAGGGCCGCTGACTGTAGCAACATCCGCACGGCTTTGGTTGCTGCGGAATAGCCCGCGCCCTTGAACGAAGCGTCGGTCTGGGCGCCGATATAGTCGCCGCGCGCGCGATTGCGGCGCCGCGACAATCGCTCGCCCGCTCCCAGAGCATGGATAGTGTCAGCGGCGTTGAGATCGGCGTCATGAGCCAAATAATAACGCGCCGCCTTCTGCGACAGGCTGGTCAGAGCCTCCCGGGTGACGCGTTCATTGAGCAGCGCCAACGCAAAGATCAGCGCCGCTCCCGCAAGCGCCAGCACCCCGATCCAGAAATGAATGACGAAGCAGATCAGAATGAAGAGCGGCGTCCAGGGCAAGTCCAACGCGCCCACCGCCGCAGGACTAGTGATACCCTGGCGCAAGGTGTCGACGTCTCGCGCCGTCGCGATCGGCTGCTCACCCGCGCGGCGGGCGCGCCAATGCGCCTCCGTCACCACATCGCCGGCGATACGCTCGGCGTGCAACGCGGCGCGAACCAGCAGCCTGCCGCGCAACGCATCCAGCAACGCCAAGACGCCAAGACTCGCAACCAGCACGACACTCAGAAGAACCAGCGTGAGCACACCGCTGGTCGGGATTACCCGATCGTACACCTGGAGCATGTAGAGCGACGGCGCCAGGTACAGCAGATTGATCGCGGCGCTGAACCCCACGATCAGCCACAAATGCGCCCGCATGCCTTTGGCTTCGGGCAGGCCCATCCCCGCCGACCAAGCTTTCGCGCCCGCGACTAATCTGGCGCCAGCGCCGACCGCGACATCGACCCGCCGCCTTGCCCAGTTCAGCGCACGTCCCCCCGTCGCCGCGATGCCCGCGCCGCCGCCCGGCGAACCCTTGTCTTCCCGATCCATGTCAGCGAGCGCCATGCACTTGAGTGATACGCGCCACTGTCGCCGACTTGCGACCCAACCCTAAGGTCATTCCCCCAGCGCACGTTTCGCGCAGAGCAAATCTTCGCGGCGTAGGTCCGCGATTAACCTACGCCGCGCCTACACCTCGGATCACGGACCCAGCACGAAGTCGGCGCTGGTGATATTCGCCACGGTTTCACCCTGTAGCGTGATGGTTTGACCGTTAATGGTAACCACGACATCGGCGCCGACCTGCGCGATCACGACTTGGGCGGCGAAATTGCCGGCATTGATCCCAAGCGCGCTGATGTCGATCAGATCTTGGCCGCCGCCGGCGGGATTCTCGTCAAAGTCGACAATGATGTCGCTGCCGAACCCGGCCTCGAACACGAACGTGTCGTTGCCGTTGCCGCCGTTCAAGGTGTCGTTGCCAACGCCGCCATTCAGGGTGTCGGCGCCGTTGCCGCCGATCAGCGTGTCGTTGCCGCCAGCGCCGTTGAGCGTGTCGGCCCCGCCATTGGCGCCGCCGTTCAGGTTGTTGTCGTTATTGTCGCCGGTAATGGTGTCGTTGCCTGAACCGCCGGTGACGTTTTCAATACCGGCGATGGAGCTGAAGCCAGTGGCCGTTCCTGCGCCCAGATCCACGGTCACGCCGAACGCCGCCAACGTACCCGCGTAGCTGAGGCGGTCGTTGCCCGCCAGCAGATCGACGGTGGCGGCTTCGATGTTCTGCAAGGCCGCGCCGTTCATGGCCGTGAACACACTGCCGTTCCAAATCATCGTCAGCGTGTTGGCGCCGGCGGTGCCGTTCACCCGCAGCGTGTCGGTATCCGCGCCGCCGTCATAGATGACGTCTGTGCCATCCCCGAACGTGTAGATGAAGGTATCGTTGCCAGCGTCGCCATTGATGGTGTCGCTGCCAGCCCCGCCTACCAGCGTGTCGTTGCCAGCGCCGCCGCTAATGGTGTCGTTGCCGGCGCCCCCATCGAGGAAGTTGGCGGCGGTGTCACCGGTGATCGTGTCGGCGCCAAACGAGCCGACGACGCCTTCGACGCTCGTGAGCGTATCGTTGCCGATATGTGTACTCGACGCCGTGCCGGCGGTCAGGTTGATGGTAGCGCCCGCGGTAGTCCCCGCCAGTGTGTATATGTCGAAACCAAGCCCGCCATTATAGGCGTCGTTGCCGTCAGTGAGCGACGCCACGAAGAAGTCGTCACCCCCGGCGCCGTCGACGCTGTCGTTGCCGAGCGAACCATTGAGCACATTGGCGCCGCCGCTGCCTACAATGGTGTCGTTGCCGAGGCCGCCAACCACGTTCTCGATGCTCAGGATCGAGTTGAACCCAGAAGCAATGCCGGTCGACAGATTGACCGACACCGAGATGGCCGCCGCAGTGGCTGCATAACTGAGGGTGTCGACACCGCCCTGCAGGTTTGCGTTCACAACTTCGATGTTCGTGAGCGCATTGCCCTCCACGTTGATGAGGCGCGTTCCGTCAAACACCGCATCCAAGGTATCGGCGTTCGCCGTGCCCGTGACGCCGAAGGTATCGGCGCCGGCGCCGCCATCGACGGTGTCAGCGCCATCGCCGAATGCATAGACGACGGTGTCATTGCCATCGCCGCCATTGATCGTGTCGTTGGCGGCGCCGCCTGTCAGCGTGTCGTTGTCGGCATCGCCGTTCAACGTGTCGCCGCCTGCGCCGCCGAGCAGCGTATCGTTGCCAACCCCGCCGTTCAGCGTGTCAGCCCCCGCCCCGCCGTCGAGCACGTCAGAACCGCCGAGCCCGTTCAAGGTGTCGGCCCCGCCAAGTCCGAGGATACGGTCGGCAAACGCCGTGCCGTTCAGCGTGTTGGCGGCATTGGTGCCGGAGATCACGTCGCCGACCGCTTCGGTCGCCGCCGAAGTCACGGTTTCATTGAAGCCCGCGTCGTCAGTGTAGGTGACGATGGCGCGAATTTGGAGCCCGACTTGCGCCTGCAACGGGATGAACTGGTTGATGTTCGCGCCCGCTATGTCGGTCCATGTCACACCATCGGCTGATGACTGCCACTGGAACGCGAACACCGCGCCATCCATGCCATCGGGATCGATGAAATTCACCAGAGCCGTCAGCAGATCGCCCTCAGTCGGAGATGTATCCGAAATAATGAGCGTGCCCACTGGCGCGTCGTTGGTCGGCGTGACTTCCGCCGTCGCCGCAGAGAACACGGTTTCGAGCACGCCGTTTTGATCGATATAATTGTAGCGAACCCGGATTGGAGCGCCCGCTTGGGCCTGCATAACCGTGAACGTGGGACCTACGGCCGGAACCGGCCCTTCGGTGCCGAGCGGCCCAGGAACCATGATGTCGGTCCACAATCCCGACGCGACATCGAGCTGTTGCCAAGTGATGGCAGTCGCGCCGGTAATGAGGCCGCCGGTCGCCGTGTTGTTCGGATCGGTGACGCCGGAGACATCCACCGTAAGCGTCTGCCCTTCGGCTGGCGTCGTGTCGTCGATAGTCGGCACGCCCTCCGGATCGAGATTGGGAATGTCGCCAATCTGAATCACGGTGTCGTTGAACTGGAGCCGCTCGATGTTGCGCACCAGGTCCGAGCCGTCGTTGGCGGCACGGCCTGGGATCGGCAACGGCGCGAGATGCACAACGCGAATGAAGCCGTCGCCGTCCTGATCGCTGATGCCCTCAGCGCTGTCCTGTCCCTCGATGAAGTAGTCGACGCGATTGCCGGCATACACCGCCGTGTCGGTGTCCGTTGTCGCGGAATAGAGGATCTCGCGCACGATGCCCAATTGGGTTGGGCTCAATGTGCCCGCTAGCATCTCGCCCTGAATATCATCCATCGAAGCAGCGCGCTCGTTGGCGTCGTCATAGTCGCCGTCGTTGTTGCGATCGACGCCGATCGCGACGTGCAGATAAGCGTCGCCATCGATGATATCGTTGCCGCCGCGGCCTTCGATCAGGTCGGAGCCCGCGCCGCCCAGCATGATATTGCCGCTGGTGAACATGTCGTCGGCTGTGCCAACGACATTGTCGACACCGGCCGCCGCTTGCCCCAACAGCGCGCCCAGGCCCTCGATCCGCCCGATGCCAGCCGCGTTGAGTTCATGACCGGTGGTGACGAGTTCAGGCCCGGCGGCGGGATCGGCATTGCGGTCATCGCCACGCAGGATGTCGCCGAATTGAGAACCCGACAGACCTTCCACCATATCGAAGCGATCCAAGGTCGCGCCAGGATCACCCGGCAATGGAGGTGGATCGAACACTCGGATGAACATGTCGGCATTAGCGCCGAATTGTTCGTTGTTCTGGTAGCTTACCCAGTCGAAACCGATGAAGCCTTCGAGACGGTCAGTCCCGAAGCCAGCGACCATGATGTCGTCGCCGCCGAAGCTATCGAAATCGTTCGGAGCGCCGCCGCCGATGAGTACGTCGTGGCCGCCTGATGGGTCCTCGCCCGCAAAGTTGAGCGCAGCACCGTCGACGTCAGCGTTGTCGCCGGTGAGGCCGCCGATGCCGAAGGCTGACTCGATCCAATCGTCACCGAAGCCGCCGACAAGACCGGTGAGCGTGCCGTCGCCAGTGAGGAAGTCATTCCCGAGGCCGCCGAAGACTTCGTCACCCTCGCCAGTGCCGAGGTTCACAAAATCATTGCCTCGACCGCCGATCACGAGGTCGATGCCATCGCCAGCGTGAATGACATCGTTGCCATCGCCGCCCTTGATGTTGCCGTCGAAATTGCTGTCGGTGATGATATCGTCGCCATCGCCGCCGTTGAGAATATCGAAGCCGTTGCCGCCTTCAATGCGGTCGTTGCCGCCATCGCCCCAGATCGTGTCGTCACCGATGCTCGCGATCAAAATGTCGGCGCCGTCAGTGCCGCCGAGCACGACGTGGCCCGCCCCATTGTAACGCAGATAATTGGTGTCCGGCCCAAGCGTCGCAGGATTGTTGCGTGAAACTAGCGGAACGAATGGATTGGATGGAGAGCCGTCATCCGCATAAGTCGGGTCGGCTCGATTGTCGGCGCCTAGTCCGGTGAATTGTTGGCTTTGATCGACTTCGAGCGTCCATTGCGGCGTGGAGAACACATCCCCCGGCAGGTGGCGCAAATCGGTGTTGCGCATGATCAGCGAAGCGAATGAGTTGCCTTCCAGTTCGGCAAGGAAGTTTAGACCAGAGAACCGCGCCAAGTAGTAGAAGCGGTCGCCGTTCTGCAGGTGCTCCATCTGCGTTTCGAACACAAACGCAAAGGTCGACCCCAACATGCCGCCGAATGCCGGTGCTTGCTCGGCCAACCCGCCAATCCAAAGATCGACATCATCGAGACCGCCAAGGCTAGCCCCTGCATAGGCGCCGGTTGCATTGAGGAAGTCCAGCGCGTCGGTCGGCGCCAGGATAACGCGGCCATCCGACAGGGTTTGATCCAGCCCAGTGGCGATCGCCATTGCAGCGGCGCGTCGGCCCTCTACCGTCGTCTCCGACGTGATCAGCGCATGGGTGCCGTAAGCGGCGAAGAGATTGATAACCGACGCCGGAGGCTTCACGTTATGGGCTAAATCGATCCAACTCGGAAAAGGACG
>CAYRHK010000043.1:0-12846 GCA_964423825.1 uncultured Terricaulis sp.
GCGTCGCGGACCACCGAAGCGCGACGCTCCGACAGGCCTTGGTTGTAGGTCGGCGAGCCCGACGTGTCGGTGTGACCGACGACGACGACGCCGCCAACGTTGCACTGACGCGCGCGGTTGACCGCCGCATCGATGGTTTCCAGCGCCGCTTGGTTGAGGTTCGAGCGATCCCACTCGAAGTACACAACGAAGTCCGACGTCGGGCACGCCACTGGCGGCGGCGGAGGCGGGGGCGGAGGCGGCGCCGGCGGGGGCGGCGGCGGAGGCGGAGGCGTTGGCACCGCGAACTGATAGCGCAAACCTACCGTCAAGCTTTGATGGTTGTAGTCGGCATCAAAGTTGCGACCGCTGCCGTCATCCAGGCTGTAGTTGGCACCGTCGGCTTGGAAGAAGCGGTAGCCAATGTCCAGACCGATCTGTTCGCTGAGCGGGATCGCCGCGCCAATCATGGCTTGATATGCGAGGACGGTGTCGTCTTCGCCCATCGTGATGCCGGCATCTTGAACGGTGTTGTTGATGCGGGCGCCCCCGACGCCGACGCCAATGTATGGCTCAATGCCGCCGCCACGATTGAAATCGTAGAACAGGTTGGCCATGGCCGACCAGGCGTGCACGTCGCCGGTGTCGAGCCCGAACGAGTTCAAGTCGTCTTGGTTATACTCGTTGAAACGATGCCCAAGCTCGCCCTCGAGACGGAAGCCGTTCTGGAACGCGTAGCCGAGCCCCAGGTGCTGGCTCCAATCGTGCTCATGACCCAAATTGAAGTCAAAACCGATGCCAGCGTTTTCTGTGTGCTCAGTCTCACCGTCGAGCGAGTAGCCAACGTCTGCCCGGCCGTACCAGCCTTCAGTCGCATTCGCGACGCCCGCTGTTCCTGCCATCAACGCCGCTAGCGCGACTGTCTTGGTGATGCGCGATGTCATTTTCACCCCTTCTTCAAAGCGGTTCCCCTGCGCCTCGAATCAGGCGCGTCACACGCGCCCAGCGCAAAACTCACGGTCTCGCAGCCCGGAAACGCGGCTGCCGTTCACTGAGGCCTTAGGACCCCTACGAAACGGTAAACGCGTAACCCTACTCCGCCCGATTGTGGCGGACTTTGGCGCCGCCCCTTTCCAAAGTCCAATGGCAAGTCCGCCGTCGGAGGCGATTTGGCAGGCATTTCCAGACTTTGCCTCAGGTGCGTTGCCGTTTCGCGACACTCCCCCGGCTGGCTCGGCCAATAAGAGAAGGGCCGCGCCCCCTCCCGACGCGGCCCCCTCCCCCACGTTGCCCCAGGAGCCCAATGATAGGGCTTGTCCCCCTGCTGCAAGGACGCGCACTTAAGCCCGGCCAAGCCATGGCGGCCAATCGGGCAAAGGCGCCACAGCGGCGTTTCGAATCAGCGCGTTGCAGCCGCGTCACACGCCCAGACGGTCGCCGCTCAAAAGCGGCGTTCGGTCACGAAATCGACGGCGTCGCGCAATATCCGCGCCCGCGGTCCAAAGATGCTCAAGTGCTGCTTAGCCTGGGCAGCAAGCATGCCCACCCGTTCACGGGTGGCTTCGGCCCCAAGGACAGTAACGAAGTTGACCTTGCCGCGCGCCTTATCCTTGCCGACCGCCTTGCCGGTGTCTCGTACAACACCTTCGGCGTCCAGCAGGTCGTCGACCATCTGAAACGCCAGCCCCACATCGTTAGCGTAACGGCTCAGTGCGGTTCGCTCGGCCTCGGCGGCGCAACCGATCAACGCGCCCGCATCCACGGAGAAATTGATCAGCGCTCCCGTCTTCAAGCGATTCATACGGGTCACCGCGATGAGATCGGACCCGATGTCCTGGCCCGCCATGTCGGCGACTTGCCCCGCCACCATGCCTTGGCCGCCGGCTGCTTTCGCGAGCCCGGCTAACAACAAGCAACGCATTTGGGGGTCGGCATGAGAGGCCGGCTCGGCAAGAAGTTCAAACGCAAAGGTCAACAATGCGTCGCCTGCGAGGAGCGCGGTCGCCTCACTGAACGCGCGGTGCAGGGTCGGCCGACCCCGTCTCAGGTCATCGTCGTCCATGCAGGGCAGGTCGTCGTGGATTAGCGAATAGGTGTGCACGCACTCGATGGCCAAGCCGGCGCGCAAGAGATAGCCTTCGTCGGCGTCGAACAAGCGCCCCGCCTCCAGGGCGAAAAAGGGACGCAGGCGCTTGCCGCCGCCAAGCGCTGCATAGCGCATGGCCTCGAACAATTGCGCCTCCGAGCCCTGCGGCTTCGGCAACAGCGCGCCCAGCGCCTCGTTGACCTGGTCGGCGGCTTCGCGCAGACGCGCGTCAATCGTTTGCATCACCGACCGGTTAGTGAGAGGGCTCGCGTGAGGCAAGCGCTGTTGCGACGAGGGCTGCGCGTTGTGGCTTCCAACTGCGCGCCCTCCAGGGCATCATGTCGCGCCGTTAACACTCGCGGCGCCGAACTTGCGCGGGCGCGGGGATGCTTACGCGCGCTAACCTGTTTAGGGGAACGACAATGGCCTCGGTGGTGATCATCCACGCACCGGAAGATGCAATGCCGGCGCGCGCGCTGGCCGACAAGATGCGGCGCGCGGGGCTTAGTGTCATTCTGGAACAACCATCAGGACAGCAGGCGCGGGAGGCTGTGTCGTCTGCGTCAGCGGTTGTAGCGCTTTGGTCGCCGCGCGCGGTCGCGAACGAAGCGATCGCCGAGGACGTGGCTTTCGCGCGCGCTGGGTGCGCGCTTATCCACGCCACCATGCAAAACGCCAATGCGCCTGAACAATTCAGCGGCGAGCCCACCGTCAATCTCACGGGTTGGCGCGGGGAAGACGATTTTGCGTCCTGGCGCGAGTTAGGCGCGTTCGTAACTCAGGCCGCTGGCGCGCCGCCGCTGCCGCCGCCGTCGGCTCGACAGGCGCCGGGGTTCTTTCAGCCGGGGTCGCCGGAGCCGCCGCGCGCAGCTGCAGAAGCGCCGCGAGCATCGCGTGAGCGCACAATGAAGTTGGCGATCGATGCTGACGGGCCGGTTAGACTTGAGGAGCGCAGGCCGCGGCCCGCCGCAATCGACCGCCCTCCGCCCGAGCCGCCCGAGAGCCGCGGCCGCGGCGTCATGACCATCGCCATAGCAGGCATCGCGATTGCGGCGTTGGGCGGGGGCGGCATTTGGTTCATGACCCAGAGCGGCGCTGCCTCGTCAGCGGCGGCATGGGAGCGGGTCGACCACACCGATACCGATGCGCTGCGAGCGTTCTTGGCCGGCAATCCAGGCTCATGGCGCGACGAGGCGGAAGACGCGCTCGCGGCGCTGGAGGAGCGCACTTATGCGGCGGCGCGCGAGGCGGACACCATCGAAGCCTATCAGATCTTCCTTGAGGAATTTCCTTCCAGTGAGCGGTACAATTTGTCCGCCCGTGGGCGCATCGCGGAGTTGCGCAACGCGCCTTCCGCCCCGCTCATCGACGAAACCGCGGGATTGTTGCCGCCGACGGACGGGGCGCCACTCGATCCCGATCTGGCGCCGCCGAACGCGATCCTGGAAACGCCCTCGGCGGACGGCCCGGTGGCGCTCAATCCTTCACAACCTGACGCCGAGACGTCACCTTCAGGCGATGGTCCGGTTGACTTGGGTGCGCCGCCGACGAACTGAGAGCACTGGAAAGCGACGGCCGGCACGGGCATAGTGTGCTCCGCGAAGGGGCCGTCCGTGACCGACGTTTTCATTTCCTACGCACACGAGGACCAAGCGTTCGCAGAGCGATTGGCGCAGGCGCTTGAGGCGGAAGGGCTTTCGGTCTGGTGGGATCACAACATCCCTCCCGGGAGCACGTGGGAAACCTTCATCGCGCGCGGCATCACCGAAGCACGCTGCTGCATCGTCGTATGGTCTGGTCACTCGGTCGCCAGCGATTGGGTGAAGGAAGAAGCCACGCTCGCGAAGGATGGCGGCAAGTATCTGCCGGTTGCGATCAGCGACGAGCAGCCGCCGATGGGCTTTCGCCGGATTCAGGCGGCGCACCTTGAGGGTTGGAGCGGCGATCGCGGCAATTCGCAATGGCGGCTGCTCGTCGGCGAAGTGCGTGCGCTGGTGGGCGGTGAGCGGAGCGCGCGGCCCGCCGCTCACGAACCCGTCGCGGCGCGACAGCACGCGCCGCCGCGGTCCATTGCGCCGGCGCCTCGGCGTCCCAATTGGCTGCTGATCGGCGGCGCGAGCGCCGCTGCGGTCGCCGTGATCGCTATTGTGGCACTCGCGGTGGGCGGGCTCAGCGGTTCCCCGCAACGGGCGAGCGACGCGCCCTCCGAGGCGGCCACCTTCGAGCCGGTCTCGAGTTTTGCGGCGCCTGCGCCGGTCGCTGATTCATCGCTGCGGGTGTCGGATGTGCTGGGCGTCTGGACGGTTGTCGGAGGCTCGGGCTGTGTCGGCGACCAAAGGTTCGTCCTTCACGGATCGAACATGAGCTGGGATTGGTATGACGGCAGCACATGGTCGGAAAATGCACAATCCAACGGCCCTTATAGGTTGGATCAGAACACGCTCTACATCAACGGCCGCGCCGTGTTTGAGCGCAGATCCGACGGGTTTTGGATCGTGAGCCAAGGCCCAGGCGGCAATTACGATTGTCACGTCGAGTTGGCGAATACAACGATGAGCGCGCCGCCCAGCGTGAGCGACGATCACTCAGATCGCTTCGTCGGGACTTGGCGCACGGTGGCGGGCGACTGCGCCGAGAATCGGATTCGCAGGGGCGCAAACGGACTCGAAGTCGCGTATTCCTCGTCATCTCGTTGGGTGCCGCTGCGCATCGAGTCGTCGACGCGCGCTCACGCGACTGACATCGACTGGACGTATGAACTCGTCGGCAATCGACTACGCTGGACAGGCATGGATGGGTCAGGCTCGTGCGAGTTTGAACTCGCCGGCGGCTAGTACAGCCGTCCGCCCGTCAGCGCCGGGCGATCCACGTTGAGCAGCACTACGTCGCCATTGCGGTCGGGGAAGCCCAAGCACAGCACCTCAGACATGAACTTGCCGATCTGCTTCGGCTCGAAGTTCACTACCGCCGCCACACGTCGACCGAGCAATTCGCCGAGATCGTAGTTCTGGACCACTTGCGCACTCGATTTCTTGATCCCCAGCGGGTCGCCGAAATCGATCCAGAGCTGATAGGCCGCCTTCTTGGCTTCCTCGAAAACACGCACATCCACGATCGTGCCCAATCTGATGTCCACCTTGAGGAAGTCCTCGATCGAAATGAGCGGCAGCCGCGCGTTGTTTTGTGGATCGTTGGACATCGGCGTTTCTCTTTCCCCTATTGTTGCCCGATCCGCGCGGGCTCTGTTTTGGGGCCGTCCGGGCCCATGACGATCTGGTCGACTTCGAGTTGGGCGTCCCTCAGTTGCGTCTCGCAGCGCGCGCGCAGCGCGGCCCCGCGCTTGTAGATGCGGATTGAGTCCGCCAGCGGCACATCACCCCGCTCGAGATGCGCCACGATGCGTTCGAGCTCCGCCAACGCATCCTCGAAGCTCATCTGCGCGGGATCGACCGATTCCTTAGTCATAGGCGGCAAAATATGATCTCCGCGCCGGCAGCACAATCGCGCGGGAGCTGATTGGCGGCGCCACTACTTCACTTTCTCGTATCGGCGGTGCGCCCAATAGGTATCGCCCCGGTTTTCGACTTCGCGCCAACCTTGGCGCCTTAAGACCGGTCGCATCATCCGGTTGAACCAGCCGTGGGCGCAGAGCAGCACGTTTTGGCCGCGCAGCGCCTGGGCCGTGAGTGTCGCCACCGCCGCCTCCGCGCGCACCTGTGCGTCCGCCTTACTCTCTCCCGCCTCGTGACGGCCCATCCACCAGGCGGCGCGCGCCCAGACGCCCCAGACCCCGGGCCGGCGCTTGCCCCAGAGAGGCGGCGGCGGCAGTGGCGCCTCAACAAAGACCGGATCGGTAATGATCTGGCGCCCGCCCGCTAGATGCTCTGCGGTGTTGATGGCGCGCGCCAAGGTCGAGGCAAAAATCACGTCGCTGGATTCAGCGAGGCGCAGAAGCTCTTCAGGGGGCCGTTCGTCGGGATGGAGGCCGCTCAAATCATAGTTCGCCCACCAGGCGCGGTAACCCTGGTGGTCTAGCATCACGCTTCGATCCACATGCGGCTGCCCGTGTCGCGCGATCACGATCGTACCGATCCGCGCGCTCGGACGGCGATCTAGCGTCTCCTCGGGCGCCATCGTCGTCGTCATTCTGCCCCTTCGCGCCGCCGCTCTCCCCCCTCCCCGTGAGCGGGATTAGTCGCGCTGGAGCGCCCCCAGGTAAGCTTTTGCCGACGCCGCGAGCGCCGGCAAGTCGTAGCCGCCCTCCAGAGTCGATACAAGTTTGCCGCCGCAATGGCGGAGCGCGATTTCAGCGAGTCGTGCGCCCGCCCAGGCGAAATCCGCCTCCTCCAACGCCATTTGGGCGAGCGGATCGGCCCTGTGAGCGTCGAAACCGGCGGAGACCAGGATCAACTCCGGCGCGAACGCCTCGAGCGCCGGCAGTATGCGCGTCTCCATGGCCTTGCGCCAAGCTGCGCCATCAGCCCCGGCTGGAAGCGGCGCGTTGACGACATTGTCTGCCATGCCGGTTTCGTTAGCGAAGCCGGTTCCGGGATAGAGCGGCGCCTGGTGCGTCGACGCGAAGAACAAGCGAGGCTCCGACTCGGCGACCGTTTGGGTGCCGTTGCCGTGATGGACATCGAAGTCCATGACCGCGACGCGCGCGAGCTTGTGCGCGTCGAGCGCATGCATGGCGGCGATCGCGACATTGTTGAAGATGCAAAACCCCATCGGCGTTATCGGTTCGGCGTGATGGCCGGGGGGGCGCACCGCGCAGAAGGCCATGTCGCCCTCTCCCGCCATCACTGCATCGATCGCCGCCACGCAGGCGCCCGCGGCGCGGAATGCAGCTTCGCGCGACGCCGCCGACAGATACGTGTCAGGATCAATCTGCACACGCGCGTGCTGAGCTTCGGCGAACGCCGGCTCCAGCGAATCGACATAGCGCGCGGGATGCACGCGCTCCAACGCCTCACGGCTCGCGAGCGGCGCTTCGCGTCGATCGAAGTCCATGTCGGCGAGCGCATCGAGCACCGCGCGGAGGCGCCCTGCATGCTCGGGGTGTCCGGCGGGCGGCGCGTGCGCCAACATCGATGAATGGGTGAAGAGCAACATGCGCGACCTCTAGCGTGTTCGCGCCGCCGCCGCCATCATTGCGCCGGCAGCGCCTCGCCTTCGCGCCGCATAGTGAGTTCGACGCGCGCTACCCTCAGGCCCCAAAAGCCCACATTGGCGCGATTCAGCACCGCCCCGTCCCGCGTCAGCGCCAGCACGTCGCGGAAGCGTACGCGGCGGCCGGCGCCGTTCTCGCTTGGTAAACGCATGTCGTACTCGAGCCGAAACACGTTGCCGTCCTGAAAGCCAAGCGCTTCGCCCACGACGTCCTCGCGCGAACCGACGAAGCGGCCCGGCGCGACACGGCGCAGGCGCCAGGTCTTGCGATCGCGCGCGCCATCGTCGAACGCAAAGTCTTCGACCAGGGTCAACACTTCGCCATCCCAGGTCCCGTCGATTGTGGCTGTGAAGCCGCGCCGCGAACCGGTAATGGCGCGGAACTCCCCGCGTGCGATCGTGCGCCCCACAAGGTCTCGCTCGATGACAAGGGGACTATCAGCGGCTTCGCGCGGAACCGGCGGTCGCGTGGCGCAAGCGCCGAGGATGACGAGGCCCCCAGCAAGGACAGCGAACAGGTATAGGTTCATCGGGCGGCAACTCCTGTTCGCCCTGGTACGCGCATGCGCTGCGCCTGGATCGTCCAACATGCAAAAGCGCGGAGGCCGGGGCCTCCGCGCTTGGTTGCGAGCCGCATCATCTCGTTGAGGGAGCTTAGACGATCTGAGCGGCCTGGGAGAGGGTGGCGAGCGCGACGGGTGCAAACAGCGCGCAGGCGGCGAAGAGGCAATAGAGCTTGGTCATTAGAGGTTGGCCTTGAGACTAGATTTGCGCGGCTTGGTTCAGCAGCGCCCAGGCGATCGGGGCGAACAAGGCGGCGGCAAAGATCAAGCTGGTGATGCGGGTCATTGGTCTGGCTCCTCGTCTCGAAGCGCGATCGCTTCGATGACTTGACCCTACCCGCGCACTTACCCTAACGCTGTGACATTGGTCACAACACACGCTGTTCGCGGCGCCGCAGTGGTCGGTCGCCGCAAGCGGGCTTGCGCGAACGTAGCGTCAAGCTCCAAACCCCGCCCCAGAGGTCCTTCATGAAATTCCACCCCACTTGGCTCGTCGTCGCCGCCCTACTCATCCTGCCCGCCAGCGCCCAGGCGCAAAGGCAGTGGATCGACGCTGGTCCGGTTCCCCTTCGTTATGAGATCGCGGTCATCCCAAACGCAGAGGCGGCGACATTCGATGGCGAAGTCACGATCGCCATCGAAGTGAGCGAGCCCACGCGCACGGTGACGCTGAACGCGCTCGACCTCACTGTCGCGAACGCGGAGATCGACAACCAGCGCGCCGGCTTTGCGCTCAATGAGGACGCGCAAACGCTCACGCTCACCTCGCGACGCATGCTGCGTCCGGGGCGTCACACCATCGAGATCGACTATGCGGGCGTGATCAACGAAGAGGCCTACGGGTTGTTCAGCGTTTCCTACGACGATGACGGCCGGGAGAAGCGCGCGCTCGCCACGCAGTTCGAGCCGGGCGACGCGCGCCGCTTCGCGCCGATGTGGGACCAGCCCAATCGCCGCGCTGTATTTTCGCTTACGGTGACGGCGCCATCAGACCAGATGGTCGTGGGCAACATGCCGATCGAAAGCGCAACACCCGCAACAGGCGACCTTATGCGGACGCGCTTTGCCGATACTCCTGCAATGCCGAGCTATCTCCTGTTTCTCGCGGTCGGCGATTTCGAGCGCGTGACGCGCAATGTGGACGGCGTCGAACTGGGCGTGGTTGTGCGGCGGGGCGAGACACATCGCACCGCCGAAGCGCTCGAAGCGGGCGAACAATCGCTGCGCTATTTCGCGGAGTATTTTGGCGAGCGCTATCCGCTGCCCAAGCTCGACATGATCGGCGTGCCCGGCGCCGGCGGGTTCGGCGCCATGGAAAACTGGGGCGCTATTCTTTATTTCGACCAATATCTGCTGGTCGATGAGACCTCGAGCGAAGCCGAGCGGCAGAACGTATTCGGCATTGTCGCCCACGAGATCGCGCACCAATGGTTTGGTAATCTCGTCACCATGGCATGGTGGGACGATCTCTGGCTCAATGAAGGCTTCGCCTCTTGGATGGCGGCGAAGGCGACGGAGCGTTGGCATCCGGATTGGCGCCCCTGGCTCGCACAGCTGAGTGATGGCACCGCCACAGCCATGGCGCTCGACGCACGCGCGGGGACCCATCCGGTCGTGCAGACCGTCAACACCATCGATGAAGCCAATCTCGCCTTCGACTCTATTACCTACGAGAAGGGCCTTGCGGTCATTCGCATGATCGAGGCTTATGTCGGCGAGGACGCGTTCCGCCAGGGCGTGCGCGACTACATCGCCTCGCACCGCTACGGCAACGCGCGCACTGAAGAACTCTGGTCGGCCATCCAGGCGGCATCCGGCCAGCCCGTGCTGGAGATCGCGCGCAGCTTCACCGGCCAGCCCGGCTTCCCAATGCTGAACGCCACGCAGAGCGGCGCCAACGTCACCTTGACGCAGCGGCGCTTCGCCATGGACGAGGTCTCGCGCACCAACGAGCGCTGGAGCATCCCGTTCGTGGCGCGCAGCATCGGAGGCGAGCCCTTGCGGTTGGTCATGGCGCCGAACGGCGATCAGACGCTCAGCCTTCCCGGCGGGAGCGCTTATCTCGTCAACGCCGGTCAATCTGGCTTCTTCCGCGTGCGCTACGACGAGCGAAATCTACAAGCGCTCAGCACGTCGTTTGCTCAGCTGCAAGCGGAGGACCAACTTGGGCTGTTGCTCGACTACTGGGCGTTCGCGCGCAGCGGCGACGCGTCCTTCAGCGACTATCTGCGCCTAATGGAAGCGATACCCGCCGATGCCGACCCGATTATCGTCAACGATACGATCGGGTCGGTGCTCGCCTTCGCAACTTACGCCAAGGGGCGTTCAAGCGCGAGCGATGTACGATCGTACGGGCGTACGGTGCTGCGTCCGTATTTCGATCGCGTTGGCTGGACACCGCGCCAGGGCGAGTTGTCCAACCAACTTGCTATGCGCGCCAACTTGATCGCTGCGCTGGGCGCGCTGGGCGATGAACAAGTGATTGCGGAAGCGCGGCGGCGTGTGCGGGCGGGCGAACTGCCTGCCTCGATCCGCCGCGCCACGCTGGCGGTCTATGCCTACAACGCGACGGCTAGCGACTTCGACGCTCTTCTGTCGCAAGCGCGCGCCGCGAGCGACTTCGTGGAAGAACGGCGCATGTGGCTGCTGGCGTCGAGCGTCGCCGATCCGGCTTTGGCACAGCGCATGCTCGACCTCGCGCTCGGGGAAGACATCCCGCGCCCGATCCGCACGCAGGTGATCGCCACGGTCGCCGGCGAACATCCCCGACTGGCGTGGAATTTCGTGCGCGCTCATCGCGCGCAGATCGAAGCATTGCTCGATCCGCTGCAGCGGATGGAGTTTCCCGCCGGCATCGCAGCGTCCAATTACGAAGCCGTCGTCGCCGACGAACTGGAGGCTTACGCCGCCGAGTTCCCAGAGGGTGCGCGCGCGACCATCGATGGCGCTCAAGCACAAATCCGTCTGCGGGCGCAAACGATCAACGAGCGCTTTCCCTCCGTTGAACGCTGGATCGCGGAGCGCGGCAACCGCCGCGGCCGCGGCCGCTAGCGCTTCTGTAGGAAAGCGGCGAAGGCCGCCGCGGCTTCGGGCGATTTCAGGCGCTGTGCAAAGAGTTCGCCCTCTTCGCGCATGCGCGCCAACAGCATCTCACGGTCGCGCATGAGCCCCTTCGTGAGCTTAAGCGCCTCCGGCGGCTTCGCGGCCAACCGCTCGGCCGCTGAGCGCGCACGCGCAAGCACCTCGCCTGCGGGGAGCGCGGCGTTGGCCAGCCCCCAGGCGGCGGCGTCCGCTCCGCTCAGCGCCTCGCCCAAGCCGAACAACGCAAATGCGCGTGAGTAGCCGAGCCTTGCCTGGATGGTGAGGCTTGAGGCCGCCTCCGGCACTACGCCGAGATCGACGAACGGCACCGTGAGGCGAGCGTGATCGGCGACGTAGACCAGATCGCAATGGAACAGCATCGTTGTCCCCACGCCAACAGCATGGCCCTGCACCGCCGCCACGATCGGCGTCTTGGCGGCGATGATCTGCTCGAGGAAGCGAATGACGTGGCGCGGACCTTCGAAGCCCCCCGCGGATTGCGCCGCGAAGTCGGCAATGTCGTTGCCCGCGGAGAAGAAATCGCCTTCAGCGCTGAATAATATGACGCGAACGCTATCGTCGCCGTCGGCCTCGATGAGCGCGTCGGCGATAACGCCATACATCGCGTTGGTGATAGCGTTCTTCTTGGAGGGACGGTTGAAGCGAATTTCCATAACGCCGCCGCGGCGCTCGACCAGAACATCACTCACGGACAGACTCCCTCTCGCCTACACCTTCAACCTGTAGCCAGTCTTGAAAATCCACCAGACCGCAGCGAGGCACGCGCTCAGGAAAAACCCGATAGCCAGGAGGCTCACGCCAATGTCGACATCGGCCGCCTCGGCGCCGAAGAAGCTCCAGCGGAAGCCGCTGATCAAATAGACCACCGGATTGAAGAGCGTGACGCGCTGCCAGAACTCGGGAAGCATCTCGAGCGCATAGAACGTGCCGCCCAAGAAGGTCAGCGGCGTCAGGATCAACATCGGCACGATCTGCAGCTTCTCGAAACCGTCGGCGAGCACGCCCAGCAAAAAGCCGAAGAGGCAGAACGAAATGCAGGTGAGCGCCAGGAAGGCCAACATCGCCAAAGGATGCTGAATTTCGTAGGGCACGAACAAGCGTGCGGTCGCCAGGATCACCAGTCCAATAATCATCGATTTGGTCGCGGCGGCGCCCACGTAGCCCGTCACGGCTTCGAGCGGCGACACCGGCGCTGACAACAACTCGTAGATCGTGCCCGCCCAGCGCGGCATGTAAATACCGAACGAAGCGTTCGACACGCTTTCGGTGAGAATCGAAAGCATGATCAGTCCTGGGATAATGAAAGCGGCGTACGCCACGCCGCCCACCTCGACCATGCGCGAGCCGATCGCTGAACCAAACACGATGAAATAGAGCGAAGTCGACAAAACCGGAGACAGCAAGCTCTGCCCGATGGTGCGAAACCAGCGCGCCATTTCGAAACGGTAGATGGCATGGATGGCGTGGGTGTTCATCCGTGCTTCACCAAACTGACAAAAATGTCCTCGAGCGAACTTTGCTCGGTGTGTAGGTCTTTGAAATCCACGCCAAGCTCCTGCAGCCGACGCAAGAAGGCAGGAATGCCGGTATCGTCGGCCTGGGCGTCGAACGAGTAGACGATCTGGCGGCCCTCGCTCGCAAGCTCGATTTGATAGCCGCTAAGCCCTTCCGGCAGCGCCGTCAGCGGCGCCGGCAGTTCGAGGGTCAACTGCTTTTTTCCCATCCGCCGCATCAAGGTGGCCTTCTCCTCGACGACGATCAGCTCGCCCTTGGAAATGACGCCGACGCGGTCGGCCATCTCCTCAGCTTCCTCGATATAGTGCGTGGTCAAGATAATCGTCACGCCATTGGCGCGCAGCCGGCGCACCATCTCCCACATGCTGGCGCGCAGTTCGACATCAACGCCGGCGGTCGGTTCATCTAGAAACAGTATCTTCGGCTCATGGC
>CAYRHK010000044.1:0-12781 GCA_964423825.1 uncultured Terricaulis sp.
ATCGTAGCGCGTCGGCTGATCGCGTAGCGCCTCGAACGCGCCGCTGTCGATCTTGGAGTCCGCGGCCAAACGGGCGCGCGCTTCGGTCTCCGTCGGCGCCCGCCAGGCGCGGCGCGCGGCGACGGCAAGCCAAATGAGTCCGAGCAGCACAGCAAGACTCGAAAGCGACTGCGCCGGCAGCGGCAATCGCTCGTGCAAGCCGATGAGCGCGACGAGCGCCCAAGCGGCTGCCCCCGCTACAAGCCAGAAGCTCGCTCTGAGCCCGCGCTCAAGCCCGATGCGGGCGCGGGCGTGGCGCGTTTGCAGCGCGAGCTGGTCGAGGGCGTCCTGGAGCCGCATTTGGGATGTGAGGCTAACAGGCCCGATCGGGCCAAACCATGGCCAAGGCCATGTGGGGCTAGTGCCCGGCGGCGCTTGCGCCCCAAGAGGGCGGTGGCGTCGGCACGGGCGCGCTCAGATCGAACTCGACGCGGAAATGACGGTTCGAGCGCCGCAATTCGTAGGCGAATGTCCGATCGTTAATTTCAACCGCCCAGATGTTGTCCGCGGAGGCTGGAATATTGTTGGCGACAAACAGCTCGCGTGAATAGGCGTCCGCCGGGAACTCTTGGCGCGTGGCCGTCCCGTGCGCTGTGGTGTCGCCGCCGTATTGGGTGAGTACGTCGGCGCTTCCATCCTCATGGCGATGGTCGTGCTTGAGGCGCAGGCCAGATTCAGTGCGCGTGACTATCCAGGTGCGTGAGCGATTGTCGCCGACATTGAACGGGATGCGGATTTCTTGCGCGTTGCAATCGCGCACATGCATGACGAGTTGCTGGGCAGCCATGTCGGCGTCGCGTGCATCGGTGGTGACGACGCGTCCGGCGAAGCTCTGTCCGCAAAGGTTCGAGAGGTTCGCGAAAAAGGCGCCTTGCGGCGCTGGCGGCGCTGGCGTCGCGCACGCCGCGAGAGCGGCGAGGGCGGCAAATGCGAAGCGATGTTTCATGATGTGGGATCCTTCAACCAAGCGGGAACAGCCTCCAGCGCCAGCTGTTCTTGAATCGTCCAGCGACGGCGCACGATTTCGAACTTGTCGCCGCGCACCAAAACTTCCGGAACGAGCGCGCGCGCGTTGTAGGTGGAGGCCATCGTCGCCCCGTAGGCGCCGGCAGTCATGAAGGCGACGAGATCGCCAGCGGCCAGCGGCGCCAGCATGCGGTTGCGCGTGAAGGTGTCGCCGGTCTCGCAGATCGGGCCGACAACGTCGTAAGCGCGCGGTTCGCCGCTCGTCAGCTTCAGTGGCCGGATGTCATGGTAGGCCTCGTAGATTGCGGGGCGAATGAGGTCGTTCATGCCCACGTCTAGCACGATTATGGGGCGCGTCTCGCGCTCTTGTACGCGGATTACGCGTGCAAGCAGCACGCCCGCGTTGGCCGCGATCATGCGCCCCGGTTCGAACGCGAGCGCGATGTCAAAGTCGTCGAATACCCGCTTGACCATGGCGGCGTAGTCGTTGGGCCCGGGCGGATCGGGTTCGTCAAAATAGGGCACGGCGAGACCGCCGCCTAGATCGAGCCGTTCAATGGCGAGACCTTGTCCGCGCAGGGTTTCCGCCATCTTGCGTAGGCGAGAGAACGCCCTCTCGAGCGCTTCGAGGTTTTTAATCTGGCTGCCGATGTGAACGGCCAGACCTTTGGGCGTCAGATGGGCGTGCCGCGCTGCTTGCGCATAGAGACTTAGCGCCGTCGCGGGCGAGACGCCGAACTTGGAGTCGCGCCTTCCTGTCGAAATCTTGTCGTGGCCTCCAGCCTCGATGTCAG
Source organism: uncultured Terricaulis sp. (assembly GCA_964423825.1). Lineage (GTDB taxonomy): Bacteria > Pseudomonadota > Alphaproteobacteria > Caulobacterales > Aquidulcibacteraceae > Vitreimonas. The sequence continues at coordinate 1,800 of CAYRHK010000044.1, forward strand.
GATTAACACGGACGGCGATATTGGCGGCGACGCTGAGCCGCGCCGTGATGCGCGACAACAGATCCAGTTCGGCCGGGCTCTCGATGTTGATTTGATGAAGGCCTGCATTCACGGCGAACGCGAGTTCGGCTTCGCTCTTGCCGACGCCGGAAAAGATGATGCGCTCTGGCGGCACGCCAGCTGCAAGAGCGCGTTCGATTTCGCCCTGGCTGACGGTGTCGGCGCCGGCGCCGGCGCGTGCGAGCGTGGCGAGGACCGCGATATTCGCGTTGGCTTTGACCGCAAATGCGATCAGCACTTGGCGCGGTGAGAATGCGGACTTGAAGACTTGGTAGTGATGCGCGAGGGTCGCCGACGAGTATACGTAAGCTGGCGTGCCGACGGCCTCTGCAATCGCGGCGAGCCGAACGTCTTCGCAGAAGAATTCGCCTTCGCGATCCTCGAAGTGGTTCACGGCCGCGGTTGAGCGCCGCTTTGGTATTCGGCGCAGCGGGGGTCTTGTGGTTCGTTGTTCTCGGCCTGCCGCTGACACTCTCGGCGAATAGCCTCTTCGCGGTTCCACAAGGGATCGGGGCGCGCCAAATCGCCTTGGATGCCGCAGGCGGAGGCGAATGTTGCGCTCGCGAGCGCCAGCGCTGGCAAGACAATCCGTCTCATTTGAACATCTCCCTCCAGCGCGCGACCTGTTCGCGCACACGCTGCGGCGCTGTGCCCCCATAGCTATCCCGGCTCTCGACGGATTTTTCAACCGTCAAAGCCGCTCTTGCCGCCTCGGTGATGCGTTCATCCGCCGCCAGGAATTCATTGAGGGGCAGGTGCGCCAATTCGGCCACTCCAAGGGCCTCGGCGCGCGCAACGATGCGCCCGGTGATTTCGTGCGCCTCGCGAAACGGGGCTTTCAGTTCTCGCACCAGCCAGTCGGCAAGGTCGGTGGCGGTGGAGAAACCACGCGCGGCGGCGGCGCGCATTGCTGAGCGGTCGAAGCGCATGGTCTCGATCATGCCGATGGTGGCTGCCAGGCAGAGCGCAAAGTCGTCGAACGCGGCGAATGTGAGCGCTTTGTCCTCTTGCAAGTCCTTAGCGTAAGCGAGCGGCAGCTTCTGAACGATTGCGTTCAGGGCGCTGAAGTTGGCGCCGATGCACGCTGCCTTGGCGCGAATGAGTTCAGCCGCGTCAGGGTTGCGCTTTTGCGGCATGATCGATGAACCCGTGGACCAGGCGTCGCTCAGGCGCGCGAAGCCAAATTGCGGGCTGGTCCACAAAACGATTTCCTCGGCTAGCCGCGAGAGGTGCGTTGCCGCGATCGACAGGTTCGCAAGCGCCGCCAGGGCGAAGTCGCGCGAGCCGACGGCGTCGAGCGAATTCGACGCAGGCGCGTGAAAGCCAAGCGCATCCGCCGTGCGGTCGCGATCAATGGGGTAAGGCGTGCCGGCGAGCGCTGCGGCGCCGAGCGGGCACTCCCACGCCGCCTCCAGCGCCGCGCTTATCAGGCGCACGCGGTCGCGCTCGAACATTGCCACATAGGCGAGCAGGTGATGGCCAAGCGTAATCGGTTGGGCCGTCTGCAGGTGGGTGAAGCCTGGCATGATCCAGTCGGCGTGCTCGTCAGCGCGCCTCACCAGCGCCTTCTGCAGTGAACGCAGCTGGTCGCCGGCTTGGCGGCTTGCGCGCATCGTCCAAAGCTTAAAATCCGTGGCGACTTGGTCGTTTCGCGAGCGCGCCGTATGCAAGCGTTTGCCGGCTTCTCCGATGCGCTCGGTCAGGCGCGCCTCGATGTTGAGGTGAATGTCCTCAAGGTCGTGTGAGAAGACGAATTCGCCTCTGGCGATTTCTGTGGCGATCTGGTCCAGGCCGGCTTGTATCGCGGTGTTGTCGGCGGGCGTAATAATGCCTTGTGCGGCGAGCATGTCGGCGTGCGCCTTCGAGCCTTCGATGTCTTCGCGCCACAGGCGCTTGTCGATGTCGATGGAAGCGTTAATTGCTTTCATGGTGTCGGAGGGGCGCGACGCAAACCTGCCACCCCACATTTGTTGGCCTCCACCGCCGTCATTCGAGGGATCGGAATTGGACACGAACGCGAACTCCTTGCCAGCCTCGCCAAACTGGCCGTTTCGGGCGGCGTTGGCGATGCTCGCGGCCGGCGTGATGGCCTTCCTCTACGTGCTTTTCTTCGCGGCATCAAAGCCTGATGAACATGTTGGGCTGATGCGCTTCGCCCAGGGCGAAATGAGCGCGCTGCGGATCATGGAGGGCGCCCCGCCGATGCCGACGCGTCCGCTGCGGGGCCCAGAAGGCGAAACCAACCTCGCGACCTTCGAAGGCGAGGTCCTGGTGGTCAATCTGTGGGCGACATGGTGCGCTCCGTGCGTGGAAGAGATGCCGACACTCGCGGCGCTGCAGCGTGCCTTCGAAGGTCGCCTGCGCGTTATCCCCATCAGCGTGGACAGCGAAGGCGACCTCGACCGCGCGCGCGAAAAACTCGCGGAACTTTCCGGCGGCGACCTACTGTTTTACGGCGACGTTACGCGCGGCGTCTTGTTCGACGTGCGCGCAACCGGCATGCCAGTGACGATCATATATGATCGAAGTGGCGTGGAGTTGGCGCGGTTGTCCGGCGGGGCGGATTGGTCGAGCCCGGAGGCGCTGGGGCTGATGGAAGCGGTGCTTGCGGGGGAGTGAGATTTGGTTCCTGAATTGACGACCGACCGGCTTCGTTTGCGCGGCCATCGGGTCGAAGATTTTGACGCCTGCGCGGCCTTGTGGGCTGCGCCAGAGGTGGTGCGCTTCATATCGGGGCGCCCGTCGACACGGGAGGAAGTCTGGAGCCGATTGTTGCGCTATGCCGGCCACTGGGCGCTCTTGAGCTTTGGCTACTGGCTAATCGAGGAACGCGAGACCGGCCTCTTCATCGGCGAGGGCGGTTTTGCGGATTTTCAGCGCGGGTTGGGCACGGGCTTCGATACACCGGAGCAGGGCTGGGCGCTGGCGCCGTGGGCGCATGGTCAGGGTTTCGCCCGTGAAGCGACGATGGCGATGATCGCATGGGCGGAGGCGCACTTTCGGCGGCGCGACTTCTTCTGCTTGATCGCACCCGACAACGTGCCGTCACTCAAACTTGCAGCCAAGCTGGGTTACGAAGAGCGCGCGCGCACACTCTATCACGGCGAGCCGACCGTGCTGCTAAAGCGCGGCTAGAGGTACGGCGATAGCGCCAGGCGTACGCGCGAGCCCTGCGCCAGCACCTCGCCGTAAGGGGCGGCGCTCTCGCCTGCTTCGACCGTGGGCCACAGCGCGAGCATGCGGTCGAGCTCCGCCCGCGCATCACGATAGGCGCGGGCGTCGCGGCGCTTGAGTTCGCGCTCGCCAGCGATCAGTGCGTCGCGCGCAGCAAAGGCCGCACCCATGCTGTGCTGGTACTCGACCGGATCGATGAAGCCTTCCTGTACAACGCCTTGATAAAGGCCCGTGGCGATGTCGACCATGCGCGCCGCCAGGACGGCGTGGTCGATATCGAGTCCGCGCGAGACTCGATCTAGTTCAGCCTCGGCGGCGGCGATGCGGGCCGCGACTTGCTCAGCGCTCAGGCCATCGCTTTCACCGGCGGCGCGGATGAGGGCGGCGTTGACCGCGCCGAACTGATCGGCGGCGGGATCGTAGACTTCGAGCAGGCCCTGCTGGACGAGGATCCCGGCTTCGAGCGGCTTGCCGGCTTCAGCCACGCGTTCTGCGGCCATCAGGAAGCCCTTGAGGTGGTGGATGCGCAGCGCGGTCAGTTGGTCGCCAGAGAGGCCGGCATAGGCTGATGCCGCGCCCGCTTCACCGGCTTCCCCGCCGCCCGCGGATGCGCTCGGAGCAGGGGCGGGCGGCGCTGCGACTTCGCCTTCGCCGCTCTCGCCAGCCTCGCCGCCGTGGTTGGCTTCGCCACTTTCGCCTCCGCAAGCGGCAAGGCTGAGGGCGGCGGCGACGCTGGCGGTGCGCCAGCTCTTATAGGTCCAGACGATGATCATGGAGCTGTCTCTGGACTAGTTGCGATTAATTCGCAATACCATGGCGCCCATGAGCGTGATTTTGCATGGGGTGCTGGGGGCGGAAGACCTCGCCACAGTGCGCGAGAAGCTATCCGAGTTGGCCTGGGCGTCGGGCAAGCGCACGGCCGGCGCCGCCGCGCGCGGGGTGAAGGACAACCTGCAGGCTGACGGGAGCGATCCCCGCACCCCGGCGCTGGAGCGGTTCGTGGCTGACGCGCTCCGGCGCCATCCGTTGTTCGAGATCGCGGCGCGGCCGGCGCGACTCTCGCGGCTCTTATTCTCGAAATACGAGCCGGGCATGACTTACGGCGCCCACACCGACGATGCGCTGATGGGCGCGGGAGAGGACAAGCTCAGGACCGATCTTGCGTTCACTTTGTTTCTTTCTGAGCCTGCGTCTTACGAAGGCGGCGCTTTGGTGATCGACAGCGCGCTGGGTGAACAGGCGATCAAATTGGAGGCGGGCGACGCGATCCTCTACGAGTGCGGCGCCATCCATCATGTGGCGCCGGTGAGCGCGGGCGTGCGGCTGGCGGCGGTGGGGTGGGTGGAGTCGTTCGTACAAGACGCGCGCATGCGCGAGGTGCTGTTCGATCTCTCGCTGGTGCGGACGCGATTGGGCGAGGCCGGGGTCGCGCGCGACGAACTTCTGCGTCTCGACAAGAGCATCTCCAACCTGCTCAGGATGTGGGCGGGGTGACACCGAAGAACGCGAGTGCGTCTTTTTCGATTTGCGCCACCATACCCGCCTTGCGCGCAAAGTAGTCGGCGGGCAGCGCGCCGGTCTCGTCGGCGAGCGAGAGCTTCAGCGCGGAATAGGCCTGCGCGACTTCAGGTTTGGCGAGCAGATAGTCTCGGAAGCTTAGGTGGCGCACGATGTGCGGCGATCCGTGTTCGAAGGCGTGGACGTGGAAACCTGGAATTGGCGGTACGCCGACTTTCTTGAAGTAGCGGCGGCCCTCAATGCCAAACGCGCCACGCGGTTCGTAGCCCGCGGCTTCCATCGCGGCGCTTCCTTGATCGATGGCGGCAAGCGATGTCGCTTCGATCAAGATGTCGATGATCGGTTTCGCGGCGATGCCGGGGATCGCGGTGCTGCCGATGTGATGGATGGCGATCAGCGTGATGCCAAAGCGCTCGCGCAAGGCGTCGGCTTCGGTCGCGTAGTTCGCTCGCCAACGGGGATTGTGTGGCTGTAGGGTGTCGCGCATGGCTGTCTCAAAGCGCCCAAAGGTTCGATATCAGCCAAGGAGGCTCCCTCACTCCGCCCCCATCTGTTTGGCGTAACCCTGCGCCATCAATTGCGCCATCAGGTCGAAGAGCGCGTTGGGGTCGCTGCGGCGCAAGCGTGCGACGTGCGCCTCCATGCCTTCGGCGAGGATGAGCTCGCGCTGACCGCTCTTCAGGGCGTCCAGGATGCGCGCGGCCGCGACATCAGGCGCCATGCCATTGTCGATGGCGGGATCGCTGAAGCCACGGGCTTCAGCCCTAGCGTCGAGCGCGTTCTTCGAAGCGTTGGTGCGCACCGAACCCGGCGCCACTAACAGAACGCGCATGCCGAGATGCGCAGTCTCGGCGCGCACGCTGTCGCAATAACCGATGAGGCCTGCCTTTGCTGCGGCATAGGCGCTGCGAAGCGGCGGTCCGGCGATGCCGGCGACGCTGGAGATGGCGACGATGTCGCCGCCGCCGGCAGCGACCATCTTGGGCAAAAGTGCCTGCGTCAGCGCGATCGGCGCCATGAGATCAACGGTGATAATCTTCTCGAATACCGCAAACGCGGTGTCGATTGCGAGCGAGCGCTGCGAAATGCCGGCGTTATTGGCGATGCCGTTGATGCGCCCGCCCCAGTTCCAGGCTTGCTCAATCAGCGCGGGGAGGCGCGCGAAGTCCGTCGCTTCGAACGGCAGGACCAGCGCGCCGGCCGGCGCGCGCGCTGCGACCGCGTTCAGTGCATCGACATTGCGCCCTGAGAGCACCAGCCGCGCGTTCTCCTTGGCTAGTGCGTTGGCGAGAGCTTCGCCAATGCCGGAGGAGGCGCCGGTGATCCACCAAGTCGTGTTTGCGAACATATCAGTTCCCTGAGATGCTTGGTTTGCTCAGCTGAAGTGTTGACGACGCGAGGCGAAGGCGCTGTCGCCGAGGACCGCACTGTGGTCATCTTTGCTCTGCGGTTGGCGCAACGCCGTCCATGCGAAGACGATGCCGGAAAGCAACGCTGCTGGCAGGCAAAGCGTAACCGCGAGCGCTGCCAAGGGCCACGCAAGGCCAAGGCCGAGAGAGGACGAAGTCGCGACCGCAATGGGAGCGAAAATCGCGACGGCGATGGCCGCGAGCACGATGGCCTCTACTACAAAGCGCCGCGCCTTAGGCGGTCTTCCGCGCGCCCAGCAAATGGCAAGCCAGCCGAGGGCCAGCACAAAGGCGGCAATGAGCATCAGAAGCGTGACACCACGCAGCGAAGGATCGAAATAGAACAGCAGCCACGGGCCACCAAGGGCGAGAGCTAGGGCAAGCGGCGTCCAGACAAGCGTTGGCGCGCGCCACGCCAACGGCGCAATCCGGTCGGGGATGGGCGGGCCGTCCATATCGGAGACGTATAGGGCTCATTTCGCGACCGCACCATGCGCCATCACCACTTTTCGCGTTCGCGGCGACATGCTCAAGTTGGCCTATGAGCAGTCGCCGCCAGCATGCGCCCGCCACCGGGCGCAACCGCGAGGCCATCCTCGCCGTGTTGACGCGCGCTTTGCCCGCGCGCGCCGGGGTGCTGGAAGTGGCGTCCGGTTCTGGCGAGCACGCCGCGTTTTTCGCGGGCGCGCGGCCCCACTGGGGCTGGACGCCAAGCGATCCGGACGGTGCGGCGCGCGCCAGCATCACTGCATGGTGCGAGGGGTTGGCGAATGTCGCACCGCCTCTCGATCTCGACGCAGGCGCTGCTGGCTGGCCGGTCCCGCGGCGTTCGTTCGACGCTCTCGTCTGCATCAACATGATCCACATCTCGCCTTGGGAGGCGACCATTGGGCTAATGGCGGGAGCCGCCGCAGCGCTCAAATCCAACGGGGTCTTGTACACTTATGGACCATACCGCCGCGACGGCGCGCACACCGCGCCGTCGAACGAAGCGTTCGAGCTATGGCTGAAGGAGCGCGACCCGCGTTACGGCGTACGCGATGTAGCCGACGTTGAGGCGGCGGCGACGGCGCATGGCTTACGTTTGCGCGAAGTCGTTGAGATGCCGGCGAACAATTTGTCGCTAGTGTTTGAGCGCACGCGCTAGCGCGTGGGCGTCGGCGGGTCGGTTCGATAGTCGTAGAAGCCGCGTTGCGACTTGCGCCCGAGCCAGCCGGCCTCGACATATTTCACCAGCAATGGGCAGGGGCGGTACTTTGAGTCCGCCAAGCCTTCGTACAACACTTGCATGATCGATAGGCAGGTGTCCAAGCCGATGAAATCCGCCAATTCAAGCGGTCCCATCGGGTGGTTGGCGCCGAGCTTCATCGCCTTGTCGATCGCTTCGACCGAACCCACGCCCTCGTAAAGCGTGTAGATGGCTTCGTTGATCATCGGCACGAGGACGCGGTTGACGATGAAGGCGGGGAAGTCCTCGGCGTTGGCGATGGTCTTGCCGAGGCTGTCGACGAACTTCACGCTGGCGTCGTAGGTCTCTTGGCTTGTGGCGAGGCCGCGGATCAGCTCCACGAGCTTCATCACCGGCGCCGGGTTCATGAAGTGGATGCCGATGAACTTGTCGGGGCGGTCGGTGGCTGCCGCTAGGCGGGTGATTGAGATCGACGAGGTGTTGGAGGCGAGGATCGTCGTGGGCTTCAATGTCGCGCGCAAATCGTTGAAGATCTTTCGCTTGGGTTCGTCCTGCTCGACAATGGACTCGATCACCAGATCGCACGCCTCAAACGCTGCAAGCTTTGGCGCGCCGACGATACGCTTCAATCCCGCGTCCATCGCGGCCTGATCGATGATGCCGCGCGATACCTGGCGCGTCATGTTCTTGGCGATCAAGCCCAGGGCGGTATCGATACGGGTGGGATCGGCGTCGTTCAAAAGAACTTCGTAGCCCGCCAAAGCGCAGACGTGCGCGATGCCGTTGCCCATTTGCCCGGCGCCGACGACGCCGACAGTCTTGATTGTGCTCATTGAGCTAAATGACTCCGATGCGTACGCGGACGCAATCTCTGCTGCAATGCAGCATAAACGCGTCCCTTAAGCAAGGGAGGCCATGTCACAGATCGCGTGCCACGCGGAAGCCGACGCTGTTCAGACGGGTGTCAGTGAACCAGTAGTCGCGATTGGAGGGGCGCAATTGCCAAGAATAACTGTCCCATCCCCCGCCACGGACGGAGTACGAGCCGCTGCACTGGGCGGTGTAGGCGCTGCCGTCGGTCGCGTGGCGGGCGTAGTTCAACGTGTAGCAGTCCTGCACCCACTCGCTGACGTTGCCGCCCATGTCATGGAGGCCAAAAGCGTTGGGCAAGAACGCGCCGACCTCTAGCGTGCCTGGCTCGATGCAAACGTCACCAAGCGATGTGCCAACGCCGAAATAGCCGCCATTTGGCGCGGTTCGATCGCACATGGGTTCGGCCTCACCCCAGGCGTACACCGTTTGCGATCCCGCCCGCGCAGCGTACTCCCACTCCGCCTCGCTCAGCAGGCGGTAACGTTGACCCGTGCGCTCGGAGAGCCAGCGCACATAGTGCTGTGCATCGTCCCAGTTGACATTAATCACCGGGTGCGCGCCGCGGCCCCAGCCGCCGTCCTCGGGCCTCGTCGCACAGCCGCCCGCGGCCACACAGGCATCCCACTGCGCGAAGGTCACCTCGTACTTGCCGGCCGCGAAGGGCCTGATGGTGACGCGACGCAGCGGGCGTTCATTGTCGAGATGATAGTCTTGGGTTGTCGGGGTGCCCATGGTGAATACGCCTCCGCCGATCACCACCAATTGGGGGCACTCGTCGCAATCGCTGATAACTTCTCCCGCTGTGAGCGTGGGGTGAGACATCGCCACGAAAGCTTCGCGCGAAAGATGATCGCGGTTCCACCATGGCGTACCGAATACGACGCCAGCGCCCACGAGGAAGAGCGCAATCGCCACGCCAGCAGCAGAACGCAGCGCGGGCATCAGCAGTTTGCGCCGTGCTGGTTTTTGCGCTTCGTGCACGCTAGCAGCCCGCAAAGTCTCGGCATGCAAGGGCTCTGCGCCTTGCGCGAGGCAAGAGATGTAGTCACCGCACGCGGCCACGACTTCCGGCTGATCGAAATAGGTGGTGTGGACCAGCGAGTCCCAGGTCAGCGCGTCCTTCGCAATCTCATTGAGCACGTCGTTTTGATCGGCCTCGGCGCTGAAGATGCCGTGGCGATACTTGTCGAACAGCCGCCGCGAGGCGTCGCTCGCGCCGGCGGTCATGCGCGCGGCGACATCGCCATCGAGCAACAGCGAGCGCGTCGAGTAGTAGTGAGAGTTGGGTGAGACATCGCCGATTCGGTTGTCGCCATCGCGGCCGAAGGCGAGTCCACGCAAGGCGCCGCCGACTATGTCGTTGAGCGTGTTGCGCAAGGCGAACTCGCCTGCGGTTCCCGCTAGCAGGCGATAGATCAGGTAAACAGCGCCAAATATGAGCGGCGCTGCCGCCAGCCCGAAGGCGCCGACTAGAGTGCCGAAGAAGGCGAGGTTTGTAGTCGTCCCGAATAGTGAACCAAATATCGGCGGCAGTTCGTATGTGCGGCCTGACAATGCAATGCCTATCTCTACGGCAATTAGAAACAGCCCAATCAACGGCAGCGCTACGACAGCGCGTACCCCCCACACGATGGCGGCGGTGCGCGACCCGCGAAGCACCGACCAGCGCGGGAACGGCTCGATCGGCATGTCCTCAACGCGGCGCAAGAAGGAAATGGCTTCGTCCTCGGGATGGCGGATGGCGAAGATCGATGTGTCCTGCTTCGCGCGCCTGCTCGCGCGGCGGATGCGCGCGAGGCCGCGGAATGCGAGCGGAAAGATAAACACCAGCGCGGCAATACTCGCGATCGAGGCCGTGGTCAGCGTCAGCAGCACCGTGCGCACTTGTTGCCGATCTGTCGCTTGTTGAGCGGCGTCGCTAGCAGTGGCGTTCGCAGCTGAGAAGATATCGGGATTGGTGGCGAAAACCGAAGAGATCAGCAACAGCGCCGGTATCAGCACAAACGTGCTGATCAGCGCCATCGCCCCGAACGCCCATCCGCCGAGCGCTTCGCCGCGGCTCACCTGCGTTCGGAAGAATGGCGTGCCGACGGTGGTGACGCTTGCGAGTTTGCGGCGCTTTTGGCCGTGCGACCAGTTGAGCATGGTGGCCGCGTCGTTGGCGACGTTGCCGCCGTGGCTGTGGCCGATGACGTGAACGCCGTCGTAGCTCTTCGCGAGCTGGCGAATGAGCTTGGTAAGCGACCGCGCCCCTTTCTCGCGCTCCGAGGCGCTGTTGGCCCCGGACCAGAGATGCGGGTGCACGTCGGCTTCGACGCCGCGCCCGGCTAGCCGGGACTTCAAGTCCGTTACGAACCTCGAGCCGTTCTGGAACCATTTTTCGCCGATTGTGGTCTCGGCGGTGTCCCCGGTGCCGTGAACCGTGATGACGGCGATGCGCCTAGGCGCGCCTTCCGCAGCATTCATGATCGCTCTCCCCACGCCGGCATTGTGACCGGGTTGGGGGCGCCCGCAACGAAAAACTTACGGCTGCGTTAGACGCCAGCCTTGGTCAGTTCTTCCATCAGCTCCGGCACTGCTGCCTTGTAGTCCGCCACCAGCCCGACATCGGCGATCTGGAAGATCGGCGCGTCTTCGTCTTTGTTGATGGCGGCGATGACCTTGCTGTCCTTCATGCCGGCCAAGTGCTGGATGGCGCCGGAAATTCCGATGGCGACATAGAGTTCAGGCGCTACGACCTTGCCGGTCTGGCCGACTTG
>CAYRHK010000045.1:0-12670 GCA_964423825.1 uncultured Terricaulis sp.
ACTGCCATTGGTCGCACGCCAAATCCCCATTTGGAAAGAAGACCACGTTTCGGGCTTTGTCGATCTGGCCCTCGAGCGCGCCTTCTTGTACCAAGCCGGAAAGCCATCGCAGCAGATCGACATGCCCAAGGATGTCGCTGAGCGCGAAACCGAAGCGCGCTTCCACATGCTCGAACAGCTCGCGGATTTTGACGACGGCCTGATGGAGCAGTTGCTGTCGGACGTGACGCCGGACCGCGACACTGTTTACGCCGACCTTGTTCGCGAAACCCGCGAGCATCTCATCGCTCCTGTTTTCTTCGGTTCAACGGCGCACGGCCACGGCATACGCAGGCTGCTCAAGGCGCTGCGCCACGACACTCCCGCTCCCCAGCATGTTGCGGCGCGCCTGGGGTTGACCGGCGCCGGCGCTTACGTGATGCGCATTTCCAATGCTGGCCAAGCCGGCAAATTGGCGTTCGCGCGCGTGCTTGGCGGCCCCATGGCTGATAGCGACCAGCTGGTGCTGAGCGATGGCGCCAGTCAACGCCCAGGCGGCTTGTTTTCGGTGCAGGGCGCGCAAACCAAAAAGGTGAGTACTGTCAAAGACGGCGACATTGCCGCCATTGCCAAGCTCGACCCGGTCGCGGCCGGCGATCTGCTCTCGCGCAACGGCGCCACCCAGATCGCTGCAATAAAGCCTGCGAAACGCTTTCCAGTTTTCCAGCTTGCGATTGCCACCAAGGACCGCAAGGACGATGTCCGATTGTCCGGCGCGCTGCACAAGCTTGTTGAGGAGGATGCTGGCCTCGACGTACTGCACGACCAAACCACGCATGAGATCCTCTTGCGCGGGCAGGGTGAGCCGCACCTGCGTTCGGTTATCGAGCGCTTGAAGTCGCGGTTCAACGTCGAGGTGTCATCGGCGCCCGCTTCGACCCCGTACCAGGAAACTATCCGGAAGAGCGCCGAGAAGCGTGGCCGCCACAAGAAGCAAACCGGCGGTCACGGTCAGTTCGGCGATTGCGTTATTCAGGTGAAGCCATTGCAGCGCGGCCAAGGGTTCGAGTTCATCGATCAAATCACGGGCGGCGCCATCCCACGCCAATGGATACCTGCGGTCGAAGCTGGCGTCCGCGAAGCCATGCAGAAGGGCCCGAAAGGCTTCCCTGTCGTTGATGTTTCGGTCACGCTGATCGACGGCTCGTACCACGCCGTTGATTCAAGCGAACACTCCTTCCAGATGGCTGGCCGCATCGGCATGAGCGACGCACTGGCTGACTGTGATTCTGTCTTGCTGGAGCCGATTGAGAAGCTGGCGATTTACACGCCAAGTTCCGGCACATCTAAGATCAATTCCGCGGTCTCGAGCCATAATGGTCAGATTTTGGGCTTTGAACCGCGCGAGAATTGGCCAGGGTGGGATCGTGTCGACGCATACTTGCCCCACAGCGAGCGCCAGAACTTCATCATTGAGCTGCGCTCGCTAACGCAGGGCTTGGCCACGTTCGAAGCGGCCTTCGATCACATGGTCGAACTCACCGGCAGGCGCGCCGAGGACGCGATCAAGAAGGCGCAGGCGCACGCGGCGTGACCGTCTAGGGGATGGCGATGCCGGGCGCGAATGCGATCTCGCCCGGCAACGTCACTGCGCTCGACTTACGCTCAGCAATAGTGATCTTGCCGCAACTGACGCTGCCCGAGCCGAGGACCTTGGCGAGTTTGGCGCCGACGATGCGACGTTTCTGCACTCTGATGAGGGCGCCCTCGATCACGATCCCGAGCTTAAGCTCGAACTCGACCTGCAGCCCGGTTGGCGCGCCATTCAGTACAAGTTCGATCGAGGGTTTGCGAATAAGAGCGATGTCGTGCTCATGCAGCGAGAGTTCATTGATCTGATCGGCGGGTGCATCGGCGAACTTCTTGAGATCGCGCACCTTGCTCCACGCCTTGGCGATGGTCTCGCTGACGGGATCGTTCAGCAAATTCTTGAGCGCCCAAATGATCGCCTTCGCGGCGGGCTCTCGTAGATTGGCTGGCAGCGAGCGTCGCGTCTGCAACGCGTCCGATTGCGCCAGCGCGCGAGCGCTGAGTTCCGCTTGTTCGGGATCGTCCAGCCTAAAATAAGCAGCCAGTGTCTCGCCACGATCGCTCATGACCCACTCCGCATGCTGATGGCGAGCATTTGCGAGCGCACGCCGTCGGTGGCGACCCGCGCGGAGACGGCGGGCGCCGTCTTTGGATCGCGGTCTTCGTTGCCGTCGCGACCGCCGCGCGGGCGCGGCCGTGGGCTGAACAGGGCGGATGCGATCAGCGCGAGCGCGCCCAGGCCGCCAAGCGCAGCGATAACCACCGCAAACAGCGGAATGTCGGGCAGTCCGCCATTGTTGGGCGGAGCGCCAGCCGGCGCTTCCGGAGGCTTGGCTCCGACCTCTGGTCGCTCGGGCGCGGGGAGGGGAACATCGACGGGCGGAGGCGGCGGCGGAGCTGGCGTGACCGAGATCGTGATCGCGAGCCGACCGTTATTGTCATCGAACTGCCCTGGAAGTTCATTCATGGTGACGAACAACGCGCCATCGCCCTCGGCGACGCCCTGGTAGGACGAGCCGACGAGAAACGGCGTCCCATTCTCACCAATGCGCCCGATCAGCGCGCCGCGATTGGCGCTCTCAAGCAGCAGACCCTTGGCGCCGGCGGTCCTGATGTATCCGTCGGGCCCGACAAAGGGGCTGACATTGGCCGAGATTTGTCGCGGGTTGATCGCCGCCCACTGGCCCTCGGCGCGGATCTGCAATTGGTCTCCTGCGCGCACCGCAACGCCTGCAGCCGCCCACATCGCGTTCGCCGCAAGCACCGTCGACGTTGTCGTGGGCGCCGCCGCCGGCGTTTCAGAGGGTCCAACCTGGGGTTCTTGGACCTGAACCGCGGCGCGCTCCAGCACGCGCGGATCGATCGCTCGCCGGGCGGACGCGGTTGAACCAATTGTCAGAGCCGCCAGGACTATGGCGAGGCCATAAATTGGCTTCATGAATCCACCCCTCCGCGCACCCCAAAACGCTACACGACCCCTGCTCCGCCCGAAAGCGAATATCAGGGGAACAGGGTGAGTTGTGTCTGAATGACGATCGCCACTGGCTTGTCATTGTCGCCGGTGATGCGCGTCTGCCACACACTGGTCCTCTTGCCGACGTGAACGGGCGTGGCGTCACCGTGCACAACAGTCCCGACGCGCGCCGCCCCAAGGAAGTTCGTTTTGCTTTCAACAGTGGTGGTGCCCGTTGCCCCAACCGGAAGGGTGAGGAACGCGCCGATCGCCCCCAACGCATCCGCAAACGCCATGATCGCGCCGCCATGCAGGATGCCGCCCGCGGTGCAGAGTTCCTCGCGCACAAGTAGCGCGCCCGCCACGCGCTCGGCGCCGGCCTCGGTCACTTCGACGCCCATCAGCTTCGAAAACGGCATCATGTCCGTGAGATTGTTCATGCGACCTCTGGCCGGCGTCGCGAATGACGCCGCTCATCGTAGGCGGCGAATAAGCCCGCAGCAATGATGAGCAGCGCGCCCGCGTAGATTTGCGGCCGCGGCGTTTCGTGGAACAAGACATAGCCGATGAGAGCGGCCCAGATCAGTTCGGTGTAATGGATCGGCGCGAGCTGCTGCGCCTCGGCGCCGGCGTAGGCGCGCGCCATCAGGTACATGAAGATCGCGGCGAACACGCCCATGAGAAGGAACACGGGCCAATCGCTCCATTGCGGCGGCGGCGCTATAGCGAGCGCGGGCCCCGCAATGATCAGCGCCGGCATGAGGCTCGACAGCAAGCCCACAATCGCGGCGCCATCCGCTGCTGCGCGCTTGCGCATCATCACCATCGAAACTGCAAACAGCGACGCCGCGCCAAGCACTACGCCAACGCCGAGCGCGTGTTGCGGCGATTGCTCGGCGCTCGGCGCCCCTTGCATAGCGACAATCACGCCCGCGAATCCAATAAGGCCCGCAAGAATGCTTGTGGGCCGCAGCCGTTCGCCGATGAGCACCGCGGCGGCAAATGGAATCATTAGCAAGCCGACAAACGAGTAAGTGATGGTCTCCGCGAGCGGCAGCACGGTGAACGCCCAGAAGAAGCCCGTGCCGCCCATGGCGATCAGCGCCCCGCGCAATCCGTGAAACCGCCACATCGCGGCAGTGATCGTCGGCCGCCCCGCGTGCACGTAGACGCTGAGTGAGAACAACGCCCCGAAGGCGTAGCGACCCAAAGCCACGAACAATACGTGATTGCTTTGGCCCAAGTGCTTGATCGTCGCATCCATCGCCGCGCCGGCGACCATTGCGAGTGCAAGCACGAGCGCCGGCGACGCCGACCGCATGTGTTGGAACTCCCCGGGGCCTTATGGGCTCGCGCTGGGTGGCGGCGCAACGGAAAACCACCGCTCTGGCGCCGCGCTCTCGCCCTGCTTATAAGGTCAGGATGATAGAATTGACCGAAGATCAGATCCTCATCGCCGACACAGCGCGCGCCTTCGCTGCAAAGCGGCTGCGCCCCAATGCGGCGCGCTGGGAGGATGAAGGCCTCGACCGCGACGTGCTGCGCGAACTCGCGGAACTGGGCTTCGCCGGCATTTATGTGGGCGAGGAGCACGGCGGCTCAGGGCTCACGCGTCTCGACGCGGCGCTGATCTTCGAACAGTTGTCGCGCGGGTGCGTGGCGACGGCGGCCTTCCTCTCTATCCATAACATGTGCGCCTGGATGATCGACGCTTTCGGCAGCGCCGAGCAGCGCGCGCATTGGCTCCCGAAATTGACCCGCATGGAAAAAATCGCGTCATACTGCCTGACTGAGCCGGGCTCGGGTTCCGACGCCGCTGCATTGCGGACCAGCGCCAAGCCTGACGGCAACGCCCACTACGAGATCAACGGCTCAAAGGCATTCATTTCCGGCGCCGGTTTCTCTGACTTGTACGTCTTGATGTGTCGCACTGGGGACGATGGTCCCAAGGGTGTCTCGACTGTGCTCGTGGAGAACGGAACCAAAGGCCTCTCGTTCGGCAAGCAAGAAGACAAGATGGGTTGGCGCGCACAGCCCACCGCCATTGTGAACTTCGAAGCCTGCCGTGTTCCGGTGGACAACCGCATCGGCCCTGAAGGCGAGGGGTTCAAATATGCAATGAAGGGTCTCGATGGCGGACGCCTCAATATCGCCGCCTGCGCATTGGGCGGCGCGCAGGATGCGCTCGATCGCGCGCTGACTTATGTCCGGGAGCGCAAACAGTTCGGCAAAGCGCTCGCGGATTTCCAGAACACTCAGTTCGCGCTTGCCGACATGGAAACCGAACTCGCCGCCTCGCGCGCCTTGCTTCACGCCGCCGCGCGCAAACTGGACGCCAAGGCGCCGGACGCCACAAAGTTCTGCGCCATGGCCAAACGCTTCGTCACCGACGCCGCGTTCAAGGTTGCCGACCAGGCGCTCCAGCTCCACGGCGGCTACGGCTATCTTGCCGACTACGAGGTCGAGCGCATTGTTCGCGACCTCCGCGTGCACCGCATCCTCGAAGGCACGAACGAGATCATGCGCGTGATCATCTCGCGCGAGATGTTGAAGGCGTGAGCCGCCAGCCCTTTGCGGAGGCGGTCTGGCGGCGTTTCGCGCCACGGATTCGCCAGATTCTGTGGGAGCATTGGGACCCCATCGGGGCTAACGTCCCCGAGGATGAATACGACAGCTACATAGCTCCCGTTTTGAGACTGCTGGAGGCGGGCGCTGATCGCACGAAATTGGCGGCGCGATTGAGCGAAATCGCGATCGACAGTATGGCGTGCCCTATAACCCCAGAGCGGGCGCAGGCCGCGGCGGAGATGCTGCTGGCGTTGGAAGTGCCAAGAAGAGGAGCGTGAGCCATGATAGTGCGCGGCATGGGGTTTGGTTTTTTGCTGTGGCTCATCAACGCGGCGATCTTCCGTTTCGCGGGCGGCTATTTCTTCGTCCCTGATACAACGCCGCCTTATTTGCTGGGTGCAGCCGCCGTTGTTGCTGGTGTGTCGCTGACATTTATCGGAGTACGCCTGCTCGGCGTTGCACCCGGCGACGAAGGCGAAGCTGCCGTGGCGATCGCGTTCCCCAGTTTGTTGCTCAATGCTTTGCTCACCTACGCCTTCAGCTACGCGTTCAACCTCGATGACGGCCTGGACGGCATCTATGGCGGCTTGGCGCTCCTCTACGGCGCCGCGATGGTTTTCACCGGGTTGATGATGACGCATCTGGCGCCGCAGGATGAGCGTGTATGAAGCGGCGCGACATCCTGTTAGGTGCGCCCGCGCTCGCCGGGTGCTCGGTCCTGGATGATCTCATGGATGAGGATTTGCCCCGCCCGATCGTGATCGCCCATCGCGGAGCCAGCGGCGAGCGGCCTGAGCACACCTTGGCCGCGTATCGCTTGGCAATCCAGCAGGGCGCCAACTTCATCGAGCCTGACCTGGTAATGACACGCGACGGCGTTCTGGTTTGTCGCCATGAGAACGAGATATCGGGGACAACGGACGTCGCCAGCCGTCCTGAGTTCGCCGCGCGAAGGGCTGAAAAAATCGTCGATGGGGTCGCGACGGCGGGGTGGTGGGTTGAGGACTTCACGCTCGCCGAATTGAAAACGCTGCGCTGCAAGGAACGCCTGCCGCAGCTGCGCCCGCAGAACACCGCATTTGATGGCCAAGAAGCGATCCCAACCTTCGCCGAGGCGCTGGCGCTGGCGCAGCAGAGCAATGTCGGAATTTATCCCGAACTGAAGCACCCAAGCTTCTTGCGCGCGCAGGGACTCGATCCCGTAGCGGCATTTGTCGAGGTCGTACGCAGCGCTGGCGGACAGCCCGCCGCTGACATCATGTTCGTTCAATGCTTCGAGGTCGCGCCCTTGCTGCAGCTGGCCGCGATGTCCTCGCTGCGCTGGCGTTGCATTCAGTTGATCGCCGCGACCGGCGGCCCCTGGGATCGCCAGGACTTGAGTTACGCCGCCATGCTGGCGCCGGACGGATTGCGTCGCATCGCCGGTTACGCTGCTGGCATCGGCCCCGAGAAAACCCTCATCCTGCCTCGCGATGCGACCGGTCGATCGGCGCGTCCCAGCGATCTGGTCGCCCGCGCTCACGATGCCGGATTGCTGGTGCACCCATGGACCTTCCGGGCGGAGAACTATTTCCTCCCCTTGGAGCTACGCGCGGGCGATCCAGCCGCGGCGGATTTCTTGCGCGCGCACGGCAACATCGCCGCCGAACTCCGCCTGTTTCAGCGCGAGCGAGTCGATGGCGTGTTCTGTGATTTTCCGGCCCTCGCCGCGGCGGCCTTCCGCTAGGCGACCCGCCGCAGCATCGTGCGGTTCAGGATCGGCGCTTGCGCCTCAAGCAGATCCTTCTCCACCCGCGCGCGCGTCTGATCGTCCTTGATCACCAGCAAATGGATTTCCTTGGCGCCGAGGTTTTGCGCCGCCGACCACATTTCGTGCCGCGCCAGCGCTTGCGAAAAATCGTCGGTCTTTGCGATGAACAGGCAGATTGGCCCGCCCCAATCGTGGGACGGTTGCTCGGGCGGTTTGACGAACATGTAGATGCCGCCGATCTGGTCCCACGCGCGCGCCGCGCGCGCGATGTCGAACTCGTACCAGCGACCGCACGCACCCTGCCATTGATAACTTGCGCTCACGCCGCCCCTCCGAAGCCTTAAGCGGCAAGCCATATACTGAGTCGGGCGAGGGCAACCCAGTGCGGTTAAAGTCCGCGATCGATGCTGACAGATTGTGCGCCGCTTGCTTCGAGGAACGGCAACCAGAAATTATCAACAGCGTCTCTCTGCAGTGCCGCTTGTTCCGGGCGATCGAGCGGCGCGACCCGCAGCGCCAAGCTTGAAAAATCGGGCGCCTCAGCTCCCTCTCGCGCATCCCAGTTGGAAAAATTCGCCCCCGAAACGTAGAGCGAGAAACCTTCGGGGTCGTGCTCCAGAAGATCTGAGATCAGCACCAAGCGCCGCTGCGCGATGTCATCGTCGAAGCTGGCGTCGAGCGCCGCCGCGCGCAGGCTCGCGATGATTGGCGACGAGCGCGCGCCGCCGCCAGATTGTGCGCTGCGCAGCGCTCTATCGAGCACATCCTGGAACGCCTCGTCCCAACGCGCCTGCGCCATGCGAGCGTTTTCAAATAGCGGATTTGTGAGTTCGGGCGGGCGCGGCAGGCACTTGGAGAAGACCACGACCGGCTCTTGCGGTCGGCGAACGTTGAGCCTCATCACCGTCAGCCGATCGTATTGCTCCAGTCGCTCGCGCTCTTGCGCCAGAACCGCGCGCAGCTTGCGTCTGTGTCGCGGCTCTAGACGATCCGTGGCGTCCACAAGCACGATTGTATGCGCGCGCAGAGGTGCGTCCGTGCGACAAAGTGTTTCTTCGTCGATCGGCGGGGCGCGCATCAGCACGCCCGCTGCGGTGAGGCCGCCCAGCGCGAGCATTGCGAAGATGATCAGGCCAACGCCAAGCCAGTGCGGCGAGCCACCCTGCGTGCGGCGCCGGCGCCGGCTCAACGTGTAGTCTCGCCATCGAGAGCGGCTGCGGCATCATCGACGGCCGACAACAAGTCCCCCAGCGCGCTCGCGGCTTCAGCTTGGGCGCGGGCCAGCTGCGTACGCGCTCCATCCAAGACCGCCGCGGCATTGGCCAGCACATCTGACGGAGCCGTCTCGTTCAACGCTGGCGCATTGAAGTACGCCGGCTGCGCGCCGCCTCGCGGCTGTGCATTCTCCTGGCGATAGAGCCGGATGGCCCCGTTTGCCGCCTCGCGCAGCGCGCGGTCCTCGGCATCGAGCGCACGTGATTGGGCGGCGTCTTCGTCGAACGCCGCGGACATCGACTCAACCGCCCGCCGCATTGTTTCGAGTCGAGCCCCGAGTGCGCTCTTCGCCTCTTCGATCGGACCCTCGAACTCTTCTCGCGCGTCCGCGCGCAGGTCGGCGGCCTTGTCGTCGGCGTTGGCGGCGGCGCGCGCCATTTTGCCGTAGTCAGGGTAGGGGTCGTCGAAACCGGAATACCCCTTCATCGCGGCGAACACCCAAACACCAGCGCCAAGCATCAGCAGAATGATCGCTTGCGGCGATTGCAAATTGAGGATCGCCCAGAAGTGAAAACTCGCATCGGCGCCGAGGTCGATCTGCTCGCCGCCCAGCGCCGCCAGCTGATCGCGCCAATCCGCCGCAAAAAGGTTGAGCATCAGCGCCAGCGCCGTGAACAGCCCAAACGCCGCCCCGCCCAACCATTTGTGCACTTGGCGCACGTGCTGCAGGTACCGAAGGCCCAGGAAGCCCGCCAGAAAGCCCAGGGTCACGTTGGCGCCCGAGAGTCCGACCGCGGTAATCGCTCCCCCCAACAAGCCGCGCGCGTCATCCTCTGCGAATAGCGCTGCGCTGAACAGTGACTCGAACACCGCGGCGCAAAGTAGCAGGCCCGCCTGCAACAGCGTGGAGCGCGGATACGCCGCGCCACGATACAACTTGTTTCCTTGCCTGAATGCGTCGAGTTCGCCCTTGGCCTGACGAGCGCGAGCCGCGGCGTTGCGCCAGTCCTCGGCCACCCGCGCCGATGCTTGCCGAAGCGCAAGCCTCGCGTCGAGCAGGGGGGCCGCAAAGTCCTGCAGCGTCGGCGCCATCGAGCGCATGCGCCGCTCCGCGTCAACGCCTAGGGTCGAGCGCGCCTGGGAAATTGCCGCGCGCTCGGCGGCGACCGCGTCGAGCACGCTTTGCTCGGCTTCCGACAACGCGGTTGCGTCGAGCGGCGGAACCCCGCGCGCGGCGTCCTCACGCGCCTTCCGCCTCAGCTGCAGCCGCTTTTCCAGCGTCTCGGCGGTCAGCGTGCCGCCGCGCGTCGACCGCGCGCTAGGGCGTCGTGGATCCCCGCCATCCATTGTCGCTGCTCCTGCGTGCACTTAAGCGCCTCGGCGGCGCTTCTCCAAGGGGCCTTCGAGCGCTAAGGAGCCAAGCATGGACGAAACAGAACTCACGCGCTTGCTGAGCGTGGCGCAAGCAACCGCCGCCGAAGCGGGCGCCGCGCTCTTGGCGCATCGCCAAGCCTGGAGCGTCGTCGCCTCCGAGGAAGGGCGCGAGGTCAAGATCGACGCCGATACCCGCGTTGAAGCCATCATCCTCTCAGCGCTGGAACGCGCCTCGTCCTACCCCGTGATCTCGGAGGAGGCCGGCTGGGTCCGCGCCAGCGAACGCGGCGACCGCTTCGTTTGGGCGGTCGATCCCCTGGATGGCAGCGTCAATTACTTACGAGGCTATCCCCATTGTGCGGTCTCCATCGCGCTCCTCGACAACGGCGACCCAGTCCTTGGCGTAGTCGATTGCTTTCTTCTGTCGGAGCGCTTCTCTGGCGCGGTTGGCGTTGGCGCTTGGTTGAATAGCGCGCCCATGCACGTGTCCGAAATAGCAGATCCCGCCGGCGGTATCCTGCAAACCGGCGTGCCCTCGCGTGCGAGTGACGCGTCGATGCGCATGTTCGAGTCGCGCTTGAGGGCTTGGCGCAAAGTACGCATGATCGGCTCTGCGGCTACCGCACTGGCCTATGTCGCCGCTGGCCGCGCCGAGGCCTACCGAGAGTCCGGCTCCATGATTTGGGATGTTGCCGCAGGGTGCGCGCTGGTCAAAGCGGCAGGGGGCGAGTGTCGAATCGAAGGCGAGCGCCTGGACCGCCCCCTGGAAGTGACCGCGGGCAACGCCCGCGTCCAACTGCCTGATTAACCCCAGGTTTGTGGGATTGCGGTCGCTCATGGTTGACATCGACGGCGGCGAAGACCCTAACAACCGCCGATTATCGAGGAGGGTGATTATGTTCAGTCGTTTCGCCATGGCCGCTTTGGCGGCGCTTGCGCTCGCGGCCTGCGGTCAGCAGGGCGGCAGCGGTCCGCCATTGCCGCGCCTCCAGGAAGGCGCGCAAGCCCCAACAGTGCTGACACCCGGCGAGGGCGGAACCCAACAAGCCACGGTCAGCGAAGACGTGCGCCAACAACTCATCGCGCAGATGACCCAGTTCCTCGATCAGGCTGGTGAGCAATTTGCGCCCGGCATGAACGCGGCCGAGGGCACGACAGACCAGATCGTGCCGATGCAGCCGGGGACCGATCATCGCTGGGTCGTCAACCTCACTGGCGGAACCGGCTACATGTTCTTGGGCGCCTGCGACGGCGACTGCACCAATGTCGATATCGAAGTCATCGACATGAACACCGGCGGCGTCGTCGCCAGCGATGTGCTGCCCGATGATTTCCCGGTCGTCCAGTTCTCACCGCCGGCCGACGGCCAGTACATGGCGCGACTGATGATGCGCGCCTGCTCGGTGTCGCCCTGCTACGCGGGCGGCCGCATCGTCACCGGCGGAGGCGGCGCCAAGTAATCTCAAAGTCGAACGCGCGGAGCCCCTTGGTTCCGCGCGTTTTTCTCACGCGTAGGGGTAACACGCCTCGCGCGTCAGCGTGAGCCCATAGTGCCGCGCGAGGGTGTCGATGGCGGCCCCATGCCGGACGTATGGATCGGCGTTCTCAGCGCCCACGATGATGGTGCGGAACCCTGAGCGCGCTCGCCCGCCCGGCGGCAGCATTGCCGTTGCCAGCCCTGAGCCATCGTCGGCCCGCAGCGTCAGAAACAACGGCATCGCCCGGGCGATGTGATCCTTCAGGCCAATGGCCTCTTCGAACCGCGCTGCCCCCTCTGGCGGCGCGTAAGCGTCATGGGCGGCCTCATAATATCGTGCGAAATAGCGCTCAACCGCATGGCCCATCAGCGCCGATTCCGCATCAGCCTCGGCCTGAGTTTCAATTCGAAACCAAGTGGCGCCGTCCGGCGCGTCACAAACATAGAGCATGCTTCCAGCATAGCAGACAGCGCACGCTCGATTAATGCGCGTTGTCAGTTTCCGCCAATTTGCTCAGTGAGCCTGTGATCAGCCAAGCACGCTTCTCAGCAGGGGACCTCGACGGTGACATAACGTCCAAGCCGGCGGTCCCAAACGCGTTCGGTGCGCAGGCAACGCTCATCGCCGTAATAACCGCGATCGTCGTAATAATCGTCTTCGTAATACCCTTCGGGCGGCGCGCAACGCTGATAGTTGTCGTAGCAGCGCCCCTCGTCGTAGCGACGGCGATTGGAATCCGCGACGGCTGCGCCCACCGCCAGCCCCAGAACCAAGCCAATCACGCCCGCCGCAACGGCCTCATCATCGTCATCGCGGTCGCGATGGCGGCGGCGATGGTCGTAGCGGTCGTGATCGCGATCGTCGTAATAGCCGTCGCGCCGATGGTCCGCCAAGGCCGGCGCAGGCGCCAAAGCGGTCGCCGACAAAATGGCGGCGAGAAAAGCGGCAATGAATTTCTGCATGATGCGAGGCTCCCGCTCGCATGCTCGGCCTTCCAGTCTGAACCCAGCCTGAATCAGGCGAGGGGTTCGGGGGCGCGCCGCTGCTCGCGGCGCGTCCCCCGAACCTCAGCGTTGCTCGCTGCCGCCTTCGGTCGGAAAGCCGCGCACCCGCAGGAGCGCGTTCACGTCCGGGTCGCGGCCGCGGAATTGCCGGTAGGCTTCCGCCCGGTCAGTCGTATTGCCCGGCGCCAGGATGATGTCGCGCATGCCGCGCGCCGCGTCAGGATCGAAAACATTGCCGCTGGCTTCGAACATTTCCCAG
>CAYRHK010000046.1:0-12623 GCA_964423825.1 uncultured Terricaulis sp.
TCATCAGGAGACTCTCGGTTTCGCGCGGCGCGTCGGCGCCGCCGTCAGGGGATCTTCCGGCCACGGATGCCTCGGGTAACGACCGCGCATTTCGGTTCTTACGCCCGCGTACGAACCGCGCCAGAAACCGGGTAAATCTCTGGTCGTCTGCACCGGCCGGTGCGCCGGGGACAGCAAGCTCAAAGTGAGCGGCGCCCGCCCATCGGCGACACTCGGATGTTTGTCGAGCCCGAACAATTCCTGCAACCGCACCGATAACGTTGGCCCGCCCTCGGCGGCGTAATCGATCAAAAGCGACGAACCGGCTGGCGTCGCGAACCGCTCCGGCGCCGCGGCATCAAGTCGCCTGCGCGTTTCGTAGGGAAGCGTCGCCAGCAAAGCCTCGGCGACCCGCGCCTCCCGAAGTGACTTCACCCCTCCCAACGCCGGCTCCAACCAGTCCTCCATACGATCAATCAACGCTGCATCGCTCCAATCCGGCCACCCATCGCCGTCCAAATCCCGCAATAACCCCACGCGCGCTCGCAACTGTACGGCGCGTTCCTCCCAGTCCAGCAACTGCAAGCCCTGCTCGCGTACAGCCTCGCAGAGTGCACGTTGCAGGTCGATGCTTGACAATGACGCCGCCGGCGTCTCCGACAAAACCATGCGCCCGAGCGTCCGAACGCGGCGGGCCCGCACCGCTCCGTTCATCGGATCGATCTGCGCTGAAATCTTGACCTCGATCTGGTCGCAGAAGCGCATCTCAACGTCGCTCACGCTGATTGGCGCCGCCAGCAGCACCCGTGCCTTTCCAGCGCTGCCCGCAATGTCTGCAATGACCAGATAGGGTTCGCGCGCCAACGCCGAGACCTCCTCAATCGAGGCCGCGCGCCCGTTGACCATCGAATAGCTGGCGCCACGCGCTTTGCCGATGCGATCGGGGTAGGCCAGGGCCAGCACTGCGCCTGCGCGATCTTCATCGGCCTCGGCCAACGAACCGCCTTCTGACACCGAGCGCGCGACCCGCTGCGCCAGCGCGCGCGCCGCCTGCGCCCTTTGTCCACGCTCGTGCGCGAAGCGATGCAGCCTCGTGCGAAGGTCGACATCGCGCCCCCCTAAGCCCTGCTCGGTGAGCACCATAGCGATCCGCGCCGCCAAAAATGCCTCCCCGTCACGCCCCGCTTCAATCACCATGTGCGCAAGCCGCGGCGGCAGCGGCAAGGCCGCGATGGCGCGTCCGTGATCGGTCAGTCGGCCTGTGGGGTCGAGGGCGCCCAAGCGTTTGAGTAATGCAGTCGCCTCGTTCCAAGCTGGTTTCGGCGGTGGATCGAGCCACACCAATTGAGCGGTATCGACAACGCCCCACGCCGCCAAATCGAGGGCAAGAGCCGAAAGGTCTGCGTCCAAAATCTCCGGCTTCTCGAACGCTGGCAGAGCGCGCGTTTCGCCTTCACTCCAAAGTCGCCAGCAAACCCCTGGTTCCACGCGCCCAGCACGACCCGCGCGCTGCGCGACCGCTGCTTGGCTTGCGCGCACTGTTTCCAGCCGCGACAAACCAAGTCCCGGTTCGAAACGCGGTCGACGCGCCAAACCGCTATCCACCACAATGCGCACGCCTTCGATGGTGAGGCTGGTTTCCGCAATCGAAGTGGCCAGCACAACCTTTCGCAGCCCCGGCGCCGCTGGCGCGATTGCGGCGTCCTGTTCGGCTGAACTCATGGCGCCGAAAAGCGGGCGCACCTCGACGCTCGGATCTGTCACACTGGCGCGCAAGACCTCGGCGGTGCGCTCGATCTCTCCCATTCCGGGCAAGAACACCAGCGCGCTACCCGCTTCGCTCGCGAGCGCCAGCCGCGTTGCGGCGGCGACATCTTCCTCCAGACGCAGGCGTTGGTCGCGTGGCCGATAGATGTGACGCACCGGGTGCAGGCGACCTTCACTCACTACCACCGGCGCATCTCCCAAAAGCGCTGAGACGCGCGCCGCGTCGAGTGTCGCCGACATCACCAGCAACTTGAGGTCAGCCCGCAGGCCAAGCTGTGCATCGCGAGCAAGCGCCAAGCCCAAATCGCCCTCGACGCTGCGTTCGTGGAATTCGTCGAATATGACCGCTTTCACGCCGCTGAGTTCCGGATCTCCGAGGATCAAGCGCGTGAAAACGCCCTCGGTGACCACCTCGATTCGAGTTCGCCCGCTGACCTTTGAATCCAAACGCACCCGATAGCCGACGGTCTCGCCCGCGCGCTCGCCGCATTCACTCGCCATCCGCGCCGCGGCCGCCCGCGCCGCGATCCGCCTCGGCGACAAGAGCAGGACCTTGCCGGCGCCCGCCCACTCCGCCCCCAGCAAGGCCGGCGGCACGCGGGTAGTCTTGCCGGCGCCTGGAGGCGCCACCAGCACCGCGCAATTATTCTTCTGAAGCGCCGCTAGCAGCTCGGGCAGCGCTTCCTCGACGGGCAACATCGCCGCCGCTTAGCGCAGCCGCCACAAAATGTCCTGCCCATTTGGCCTAACCGGCCACCTCAGGCTATAGACGCTTCCACAAGGAGACACCCACGCATGCGGATTGATTTGGCCGGCAAGCTCATCCCGATCCTGGTGGTCAGCCTGGGCGCTGGCGCTTGCTCAACCGGGCGCACCGCCGATACCCGGCGCGGCGTCACCGGCGCAGCCGCCATCCCGTTTCGCGACGTCAATTTGATTCGGCCGGAAATTCCGCTTCTGCTGCGCAATCTGAACTACCCCTATGCGACCGCCAGCTTGGGCGGCGGCTGTCCAGATGTGGCGCGCGAAATCGCATCCTTGGACGCGGTGCTTGGCCCGGAAAGCTATCAGGCGGGCCCAGATCGCAACATCTGGGACCGCAGCGGCGATTTCGCCGAAGAGCAAACAGTTGAAGCCGCCGAAGACGCCGTCGAAGGCCTGATCCCATTCCGCTCCTGGGTGCGGCGCATTTCCGGCGCCAACCGCGCCGAGCGCGAAGCGCTACGCGCGTTCGCAAACGGCCAACAAAGACGGACTTTTCTGCGCGGATACGGCGCCTCCCTGGGCTGCCCAGCAATCATCCCACCCCCGCCGACGAGCGAAGGCGGCGGCAACCGCAGCAACAGCCGCAACCAACCCTAAGCAAACTACGTGAAGACCTCGGCGACGTTTGGGGTCTGCCCATCGATCTTGCCTTCATCTATGGCGGCGATCACGGCGCGCGCGTTCACGCCGAAGCTCAGCGTCACGTAGAACACGCCTGTCACCAGCAACAGCACATACAAGCCACCGAAAGATGCCAGCACCGCAGGCTGTAAAATGGCGCTCGGATTGGAGACGCCGCCGCCGCCCGTTGCGTTGTAGATCGTCGCAAACACCGCTGTCATGAAGATCGCCAGCACAACAAGGTACGCGATCATCAGAATGAAAAACGATCCGAACAGCGCCCAAAAGCGACCGCGCGTAACCTTCCAAGCCTCGAAAAACGAAAACCGTCGGCGCGCAATCGACGTCGCTGCAGCAGGCGCGAAACGCACCCCGATGAAGATCAAGATCGCATACTGCACGATGTAGATGATGAATTGCACGATGAGCAAAGAAGCGACGCCCGCCCCCGGCGCTCCATCGCTCGCGGGTATCATTGCCATGAAGGTTAGGGGCATCAACACGATGCCGACGACCATTGAAACCACCAGCTGGATCAGGAACCAGACCCAATAACCCGAATATACGCGCCAAGTGTCGGCGCCGAGATTGAGGCCGTACCAGCCCGGCGCTTCGCGCCTGATCATCCAACGCAGACAAGCCGCTTCATAGGCTGCGGCCAGAACGTAAAGCCCAACCAAAAAGACGAACCCAATCAGCGCGGCCCCGAACGCGGCGCCGACCGCTCCCATCACCTGTTCAGAACTCGCAGAATCGCCGGAGATCGAAAACAACGACGCGAATAGCGGCCAGCACAACGCTAGAAACGCCGCGAGAACGACAATCCCCAACGCCGCCGTGATGAGCGTCGCGCCCATGAGCACGCCGCCCCGCTCGCTGTGCTTGCGGAAAGTGTAGAACGTCGCTCGGAGCGGTGCAGCCATGAAATCCCCCTTCTGAGCATCCGACAATGGCCGGGCGCCGCCACGATATCAACCTCCGCCAGCCAGGTGCTCAATCATGAGCGTGGGGACCCCGCACGTCCCGCTGCGAACAGTGAACACGCGCGTGCTTGGCTTCACGCCGACGCGCACATCGGAAACCTCGAACCCGAGTTGGAGCAGGCGCGTTCGCTCGCGATCAGCGTCGGCGACGCGCCAAGACACGCCCCAAAGCACGTCCAGTTCGAGCGTGTTATCCTCGGCGATTTCGAGCACCGCGTTCCCGCAACGCAGCATCAACAGCCGCCGACCCGCAACTCGGGTCTCAAGCCGAAGGCTCAAACCAAAACGTGCGCCGTAGAGCGCAAGCGCAGCCTCCGCCCTCGCCGCACGCACGACAATATGATCGACGCCGCTTACCCGCCCGGCCTTCCCCGCGCCGTCAAGCCGCCGCATCACGAACAACCGCGCGCCATTCGTGTTGCCCACCTTGAAGACCTGCGCGCCGTCGCCGCTTGCGCTCGCTCGTATAGGCTCCGGCGCCAGACCGACGCGCTCGGCGCGACGATGAGCGCGCTCCAGGTCGTCGCTCGCGAACACCAAGCTCTTCAATCCCTCGCCCGCCGCAAGCGTGGCGCGGAGCCGGCGCGCCATCTCACCCTCGCCTTGCGGCGCCATCAGCTCCACGCCAATGTTCGCGGTTTGAAAAAGCGCTGCATCGTAGCCGTCGTGATGCTGGACCGATTGCGGCTCACACCCGAGCAGCGCCTCGTACGCGCGCCTGCCCACGCTCAGGTCGTTGACCGCGACGACAATGTGATCAAAGCCGCTGAGCACCGACGCGCTCAATCACAGCCGTCGCGTCGGCCGAAAAAGATGATCCGCTCAGGGCCGTCACCTATGACCGCGATGCGCAACCGCTCCCCGACCACGTCAATGAACGCACGTCCTCCGTCCAGAGAACCGCCATCGCCTTCGGCGACCTGCCAGCAGCGCGCCTCTCCCTCGGCGCCGGCGACTTCGCACAAGCGCCAGCCGGCATCGGATGGCTGCAAACGATAGCGCGTCGCCTGCGGCCCGCTGGATGAACCATACTGCAAGCGCACGCCTGTCAAGCCACCCTCCCCGTCGGCCGACCAACGCATTGTGCTGGCCCCGACATCGCGGTTGATCCAACATCCGGCCACGCGCTCCGGCGGCGCGACAGCGGTCGTTACGCAAGCGGACAAGACAAACGCAAAACAGAGCGACAGCCGTGGCTTCATGATGTGGGTATCTCGCCAGTGGCTTCCAGTTCGACAGGTCCGGTCATTACAACCCGGTCGTCGCCCTCGCGCCAGTCAATTTCGAGCAATCCGCCATCGACTCTGACCTTTGCCTTGCGTTCCAACCGCCCCTGGCGATGTCCCGCCACCACGGCTGCGCATGCGCCAGTCCCGCAGGCTTTTGTAAGCCCCGCGCCACGTTCCCAAACGCGAAGACGGATTTCATCGCGGCCCCGGACCTGAGCGAATCCGATATTCGCGCCGAGCGGAAACAGCGCATCGTGCTCGCCCTTCGGGCCCAACACCTCCACGCTCGTGCGCTCAATATCATCGACGAAGAAAACGACATGGGGATTGCCCATGTTCACGGCGCCCGGACCCTGAAGTCCGCCAAGCTCGAACTCGAGGCGATCGGTCGCCATGGCGCGCGCCAAGGGTATCTCCTCCCAGCGCAACAAGGGCGACCCCATATCCACGCGAATCCCACCGTCCGACCGCTCGGCGTACAACAACCCTGCGCTGGTCTCGATCCGGCGGTAGGCCCCCCCGCCCTCTTCCAACAACAGCCATCCCACGCAGCGCGTTGCATTGCCACACGCATCGACCTCGCCGCCATCGGCGTTCCAAATCCGCATGAAGGCGTCGCCGCGAATCGAACGCTCGACTGCGATCACCTGGTCGCAGCCGATCCCGGACTTTCGATCTGCGATGGCCGCCGCCTGAGTTTGCGAAAGCGGCAGCGATCCCCGATCGCGCGCATCGATAATGACGAAGTCATTGCCGCAACCGTTCATCTTGAAGTAGCGCATCGTCGCAATCTTACGCTGTTGCTTACCCCACGCCAACTCCGGGCCCCAATCGCCCCGCCCAAGCGCCCCTTTCCGAAGTCGGGTTTCTCAGCCATGTTGCGACCGATCGCGAGGGGGACATCAGCTCATGCGCCTGGACAAGCTTGCAGCCGGCATCGCGGCGCTCTTTATTGCTTCCTGCGCCACGGCCAGCCAGGCCCCATCCTCCCCTCCAACGAACGCGGAACGCATGGTGGACGACCCTTACCTATGGCTGGAGGAAATTGAGGGCGAACGTGCGTTGGCATGGGTGCGCGAACAGAACGCGCGCTCGCTCGCAGTGCTTGAGAGCGACCCTCGCTACCAGCCCTTGCTCAACGACGCGATGGCCATAGCCAACAACAGAGATCGCCTTCCGACCGGCTGGATCTTCGAGGGCCAATATTACAACTTCTGGCAGGACGAATCCCATGTGCGCGGCATTTGGCGGCGCACCCCGGTAACGGCGTTTGCAGCCAATGCTCCAGCTTGGGAAACGCTGCTCGATCTCGACGCGTTAAGCAGCGCTGAGAACGCCAACTGGGTCTACAAGGGCGTTGATTGCCTCGAGAACTCCACCCGCTGTATGATCGCGCTATCGGTCGGCGGACGCGACGCCGTGACCTACCGCGAATTCGACACCGCCACCCGCAGCTTCGTCACCGACGGCTTCGTCATTCCCGACGCCAAGACCTCGCTCGCCTGGGTCGACGCCAACACCTTGCTTGTCGGCACCGATTGGGGCGAAGGCACGCTCACAGAAAGCGGCTACGCCTACATTGTGCGGCGATGGCGCAGGGGAACCCCGTTGGCGAGCGCCGCCGAAGTCATGCGCGGGCAACCAAGCGACGTCGGCGTGTTCCTGGGAGCGCTGCAGGACACCGACGGCCGGCGCATCCCAATCGCGGTCAGAGCGGAAACCTTCTTCGAGTCGCAAGTGCTGCGGCTCGACGTCGATGCGCCCCTTGCGCTCACTCTGCCTCGCAAGGCCACCGTGCAGGGGCTCTATCGCGGCTTCTTGATTGCGACATTGCAGCAAGAGTGGACGCCGCCGAGCGCGGCAGACGCGCTCCCCTCTGGCGCCCTGATCGCCATCACATTGGCTAGCGCGACAACCGCCCAACCGCAGGTGACTTTGCTTTACGCACCTGATCAGCGGCAATCCATTGAAGAGGTGGCCATAACCCACGACGCCATCCTGGTCGCTGGTTATGAGAACGTCCGCGGTCGCCTGCTCCGCTTCAGTTATGAGAGCGCATGGCGTCAATCCCATATATCGCTGCCTCCGAACGGATCGATCTCCTTCGCGGGCGCGGCCCCGACCGAAGGCCACGCGTTCGCTGTCTTCAGGGACTTCTTGAGCCCCGACACGCTCTATGCCCTTGAAGGGCGCGCCACGAACGCGCGCGTGATCCGGTCGCTGCCGCCGTTGTTTGACGCTTCGCCTTACGTGTCGGAGCAGTTCGAAGCGACGAGCCGCGACGGCACGCGCGTGCCGTATTTCGTCTTGCGCCGCCGTGATCTGGCAATGAACGGCCAAGCGGCGACCTTGCTCTATGCCTATGGCGGTTTTCAGGTGTCGATGACCCCCGCCTATTCCCCCAATGTCGGCCGGCTATGGCTGGACCGAGGCGGCGTCTACGTCATCGCCAACATCCGCGGCGGCGGCGAGTTCGGCCCCCCC
Organism: uncultured Terricaulis sp.; assembly: GCA_964423825.1. Taxonomy (GTDB): domain Bacteria; phylum Pseudomonadota; class Alphaproteobacteria; order Caulobacterales; family Aquidulcibacteraceae; genus Vitreimonas. Next base: position 7,829 of record CAYRHK010000046.1, read on the forward strand.
TGGCACCAAGCAGGCCTGCGCACCAATCGCCAAGTCATCTACGACGACTTATAAGCCGTACAGCGCGATCTCGTCGAGCGACGCATCACCACTCCCCGCCGCCTCTGCATTATGGGAGGGTCGAACGGCGGCTTGCTGATGGGCGTCATGCTCAATCAGCATCCCGAGATGGTCAACGCCGCCGTCGTACAAGTGCCGCTGCTTGACATGCTGCGCTACGATCAACTCCTCGCCGGCGCATCCTGGGTCGATGAGTACGGCTCTCCCAGCGATCCCCAGGAGCGCGCCTTTCTGGAAACCATCTCGCCCTATCACAATCTGCGCGCCCGGCCCGACTTCCCGTTGCCCTTTGTGCTAACCTCAACCAAAGACGATCGCGTTCATCCAGGCCATGCGCGCAAGTATGTGGCGCGAATGATCGAACTCGGATTGCCAGTCCTATACTATGAAAACATCGACGGCGGTCATGCCGCCGCCGCAAACCTCAACGAAGCGGCGCGGCGTCGCGCGTTGGAATACACGTACTTGATGCAACGCCTGATGGACTAGCGGGCAGAGCTAGTTGGGAGCTAACGAATGACTGCGCTTCGCGCCACGATTGGCGTCTTGGGCCTGATCTTACTGGGCGTTGTATTGTGGGCCGCCTTCTTCGGAGGCGACCTGCACGGCTCGTTCGCCCAACAGGGCTCGGTGCTCGTCACCTTGCCCCGGGGTCTGGCCACCCTATTCGATCTCTACGTCGGCTTCGTATTCTTCGCCGTGGTGGTCTTCTTCACGGAGCGCTCTTGGTTGCGCGCGGCGCTATGGGCGGCGCCGATCTTCCTTCTTGGCAACATCTGGAGCGCGGTTTGGCTCGCGATGCGTTTGCCGATGCTCATTCGGCGTCTCAACCGACCCGACTAGAATTGCCGCGGAGTTGACCGCGAACCACCTCGGCGAGCATGCGCGCTTCTTCCTCCCGAGGACCCCCCTCGCGCCATGCAATCCCGATCGACCGTCCAACCAGCGGCTCGCTGAAGCGACGCACCGCGACGTTTGCCGCGCCGGCGGCAGCCCCCGCGTCTGCGGCGAGTTTCGGCAGGAGCGTAACGCCCATTCCGCCTGACACCATTTGCACCAGCGTCTGCAGGCTGGTGGCGCTGACCTCCGCCGATCCGCGCGCTCCAGCCAGTCGACATGCCGTGAGCGCATGCTCGCGCAGACAATGCCCATCCTCAAGCAACAGCAAATCTTCCGCGCTCAGATGCTCTGGCGCCAGCTCCAAGCGGTCCGCCAACGGATGACCAGCCTGGCACACCAACAGAAACTCGTCTTCAGCAATCGGCAGCGTCGCGATGCCGTGCGCGCTGTAGGGCAAGGCCACGATGGCCGCGTCCAAGCTGCGTGCGCGCAGGCCGTCCACCAGGCGCGCAGTGAGATCTTCGCGCAAGCGCAGCCTAAGCCTCGGAAAACGCTTCTTGAGAACCGGCATGATGCGCGGCAACAGGTACGGCGCTATCGTGGGAATGGCGCCAAGACGGAACAGGCCGGAAAACGGTTCACCAGCGCTCTGCACCGACCTCACGAGGTCCTCCACGTCATTCAGGATACGCGCCGCGCGCGTCGCCGCCTCTTCCCCGGCCGCTGTCAACAAGGCGCCGGCGCGTCCCCTCTCCACCAACACCGCCCCGAGCGCGGCCTCCAATTCCTTGATCCCTGAGGAAAGCGTCGGTTGCGTCACGCCGACGGCGTCCGCCGCGGCGACGAAGCTCCCTTCTTTTTGGATCGCGACCAGAAATTGCAGCTGCCGCAATGTGGGCATTGCTGACGCCGGAAAACGCCGCTCGTCCATAGAGATCCTCTATCGGTCCTGAGGAACAATATAGACGTGAGCTTGAGATGATCCAGCCGAACTTGTCGCAGCGGACTGGTTAGGCGGCCGTCCGCTCCCGTTGGCCGGCAAGTGACGCCGCAACCCGCAGCGGCACATTGATCAAGAACGTAGCCCCCTTAGTCGGTTCACTTCGCACCGTGATCTCGCCCCCGAGCGCGCGGGCCATCCGCTGGGCCACCGACAAACCCAACCCCATCCCGCCGCGTGAACGGGTCTTGCCGCTCTCGAGCTGAACGAACGGCTCGAAGATGCGCCTGTGATCGACTTCCGCGATTCCGATCCCAGTGTCGGATACGCTGATCGCCAATCGATCGCCTCCAACTGCCTCCACACGCTCCGCGGTGACGGCGATCAGTCCATCGCCACAAAACTTCGCCGCATTCGACAAGATCGCGCCAACACAAACGGCGAGCTTGCCTCCGTCCAGATACCCAGCGCCTATGTCTTTCGATACGCGCACCGACAAACGCCCGCCCGCGCAGCGAACCGCGTCGGACACCGCGCGCGCAGCATCGTCGACCAAGCGCTGCACGTCCACTTCACGCGGCCTCACTGGTTCTTGGCCTGCGTCCAAGCTCGAGAGATGCAGAATTTGATCGATGAGGCCGAGTAGATGCTGCGCCGAATTCCTGATCTTTCCGGCGTCATCCGCCAAGGTCGGGCGCCCCTCCGCCTCCATGTCCTCTTTTATCAATTCCGCGTATCCGATGACTGCGTTCAGCGGCGTGCGCAATTCATGCGTCATGACCGCTAGGAACTCTGATTTGGCTCGGTTCGCCTCCTCAGCCTCAGCACGCCGCAGCTCCGCATCGGCGCGCTTCGCCCGCAGATCGGCGTTCACCAACGCCAGGTGCTTGACCATCTTTTCACTCTGCAATGCGGCGCGCAGCACATAGGCAAGAAAGCCTGCGGCCCCGCAGAAGACGCCAAGCGCGCCCAAGAGCGGATCAGCCTGCGCCGCCGACAGCGGCAAGAATGGCAGAATGAGAAGGCTCACGCCCGCGGGCGCCGCACTGATCATCATGAAGGCTGGCGCGCGGAACAGGAATAGCATCGCGCTGACGAACACACTCGTCGCCATCAGCGCCGCCAACACCCGACCTGGGCCCCCGCCCTGTGAGGCGACATGCAATATCATGCCAACCGCGACCATCACGCTGAAGGCGCATCCCCAAACGAATAGGGCCCCCGCTGTGCGCTTGTGGCGTGCGCTGCGGGTCTCCAGGTAGGAACGGCCCAAGAGCGCATCGAAGCCTGTCGCCAAGGCGATTGCCAAGAACCAGGCGAAGCCCGCCTGGAATGACTCAAGCGAGAGCGCCACGCCAAGGGCGAACAGCGCGCCGACGGCCAGCCGCCAGCGCCAGCTGTCGACGTGCGCGCGCGCCGCCGCTATCGTTGCTGGTGCGTGAAAATCGATCAACGAAGGGCGTCCAGACCAGATTGCTGAGGCGCACACACTAGTGGTGATTGGCTTTCGGTTCGATTAACCCTGGCGCGGCGGCGGCCCTTGGCGAAAAGTAAATGAATGACTTCGACACCATTGTGGTCGGCGCCGGCGCGGTGGGCCTAGCTTGCGGCTACGCGCTCGCACGAAGCGGGGGCGCCGTGGCCATACTAGAGCGAGAAGCGCGGATAGGCGCCGGCATTTCAGCGCGCAATTCAGAAGTCATCCACGCGGGGCTGCACTATCCAACCGGGTCCCACAAAGCGCGCCTCTGCGTGGATGGCCGCCGCGCGCTCTACCAATTCCTCGACCATCATCATGTTGCCTACCAACGCTGCGGCAAGCTGATCGTCGCCTGCGAAGACGCCGACCTAGCAGCCCTCGATCGCTTGGCCCGCCAAGCGGAAATCAACGGCGTAGAAGGCGTGCGCTGGCTAACCCGCGAGGAAGCACAGGCAACGGAGCCAGCGCTCAGCTGCGCGGCCGCGCTCGAGTCGCAAGAAAGCGGTGTGCTCGACAGCCACGGCTACATGCTGGCGCTGCAGGGCGAGATCGAAGCCGCCGGCGGCGTGGTCGCGTTGAATACGCCTTTCCGGCGCGCTGAGTGCCACCCTCATGGCTTTCGCGTCCATGTCGGCGGCGAAACCGAAACCGCCATCACGGCGCGCACTCTGGTGATCGCGGCCGGGCTGAGCGCACAAGCCTGCGCCGCCGCGGTCGATGCCTACCCTCAGACGCGCATCCCGCGCCTCCATCTCGGCAAGGGCAGTTACTTTTCGCTGAGCGGCGTGAAGGCGCCATTCTCACGGCTCGTGTATCCACCGCCGATCCCCGGCGCGCTCGGCACTCATTATCGTCTTGATCTTGGCGGCGTCGCGCATTTCGGCCCCGACCTCGAATGGGTCGCTGACGAGAACTACGGCGTCGATCCCGCGCGCGCGGAAAGCTTCTACGAGAACATTCGTCGCTATTGGCCCGCCCTTCCCGACGGCGCCCTCGTCCCCGACTATGCCGGCATCAGGCCGAAGCTGCATGGCCCCGGCGAACCGCAAGGCGACTTCGAGATCGATGGCCCAGCCGAACACGGCGTCGAGGGGCTGGTATGCTTGTTCGGCATAGAGAGCCCAGGCCTTACCTCCTCCCTTGCCATTGGTGAGGAGGTAACGAGGCTTTTGGTCTCGGCGATTTGAATTGCTCCGACGGATGAGGCCTCACTGCCTCCCTTTGACCCCGCCGCCGGTTTGTCCTAGAAGCCGGATCACGCGCCAACGCTTTTGACGCGCTTTGACCCGCACACGGATTCTCCTCTGGAGGTCCTGGAGGCTGGCGAAGCCCCCGCCCGACGTGATCGTCCGGCGGGGCGCAATGCGTTTGGCGCGACGGAGTGATGATGTTTGAGGCCCTAACAGAACGCCTTGGCGGCGTCTTCGACAAGCTCACCGGGCGCGGCGCGCTCAGTGAGGCCGATGTCGACGCCG
>CAYRHK010000047.1:0-12287 GCA_964423825.1 uncultured Terricaulis sp.
TCATCCAGCGCCTCAACGAAAATCGCCGCCATGCCGGCGAAAAGGCGTGCCGCACTTTGGTGCTGGCGCCGACACGCGAACTGGCAAGCCAGATCGCGGATAGCTTCCGCGCCTATGGCCGCTTCGTGGGCCTTTCCACCGCCGTCGTGTTCGGCGGCGCTTCGATGTTCAAACAGAAGCAGGCGCTCTATCGCGGCGTCGACGTTCTTGTGGCGACGCCGGGGCGTTTGCTCGACCACATTTCGCAGCGTTCGCTGCGTTTGGATCAAGTCGAAATCCTGGTGCTCGACGAAGCCGACCACATGCTCGACATGGGCTTCATCCACGATCTGCGCCGCATCGCCACGTTGGCGCCGAAAAAGCGCCAGAGTCTCTTCTTCTCCGCCACCATGCCGGAGCCGATCGCCGAACTGGCGGCCCAATTCCTGAGCGATCCGCTGCGCGTGGCGGTGACCCCGCCCAGCACTACAGCCGAGCGCGTGGAGCAGGCGGTGATCCACGTCGATCACTCACGCAAGCAGGATCTCCTGCACGCGCTGCTGGGTGACAAGTCCATCAGCCGTGCGCTGGTGTTCGCGCGCACCAAGCACGGCGCCGATCGTGTTGTACGCAAATTGCAGGACGCGGGCTTTGCCGCCGATGCCATTCACGGCAACAAGAGCCAGGGCCAGCGCGAACGCGCGCTCGACGCCTTCAAGAAGGCCAAGGCGCGCGTGCTGGTCGCCACCGAGATCGCCGCGCGCGGCATCGACGTCGATGAAGTCAGCCACGTCATCAATTTCGATCTGCCGAACGTGCCTGAACAATACGTGCACCGCATCGGGCGCACCGCGCGCGCGGGATCGACGGGCATGGCGATTTCGTTCTGCGCGCCGGACGAGCGCGCGTACCTGAAGGATCTGCAGCGTCTCACCAAGCAAGACGTGCCGGTGATGAAGCACGAACTATCTTTGCCGACGCCGAAGGCCGATGACCGCACGCCCAAGCCCCGTCCCCAAGGGCAGAAGCAGCTGCGTCCGCAGCAGCGTTCGCGCGGGCCGGCTAAGCATCACGCTTCGGATGCGCATGACAAACCGCAGCGCAAGCCGTCGCATGCGCGCGGAGAGGGCTCCAAGCGCGACGAACGCGGCCCCGACCGCAACCGCGACACCGGTGATCGCCGCGACCGCAAGGGCAATGCGGTGTGGTCCAACTCAGGCCCGGCGCCGAAATATCGCAAGCAGCGCAAACCGACAAAGGTCTGACGCCTCAGTCGAAGAGCGCGTCCCGTTGCGGGGCGCGCTTTTTGCGTTGCGGTCCTGTCCAGACGACGCCCGGAAACCCCTTCAGCGGCTTCAGCGTCTCGCCACGATAGGTCCATTCCTGCATCTCATCGGCGCCGATGTGGTAGAGCGGCTCGCGACCCGTGCGGTTGGCGAACAGGGCGCGCGGAACATTCACCATCGTCTTGGCGTGCGGTCGTTCGTACATGAGCGGCGAGCCGCAGGTCTTGCAGAAGCTGCGCCTGCGCCCGTTGCCTTCCTCGTACGCCGAGATGTTGGCTTCCCCTTTGATGATGCGGCAGCGGCTGCGATAGGCGCCGACATAAGTCGCGTAAGCGGCGCCGTGAGCGCGACGGCTTCCGGCGGAATGATCGTGCCAAGCCCACCGCGCCGGCACGCCAATCTCGATCTCGACCGCGCCGCACAGGCACTGTCCGCGCGCGACAGCAGCGCTCGTCGTTTTGGGTTTCCGAGTTGCTGGCATGGGCTTCTCTCTGTTCGCGTGCATTCGCAGATCGAAAGGTGCGGGTCTGGCGCCAAACCTTCAATAGTTTCACTTGCCGGCGTGGACGTGTGCGCCTAAGCCGCGCGCCCCATGCGTAAGGATATGGCCAAAGTCATTGTGGAGCGGCCGCGCTCGGGCCGCTCATGGCCGGTGAAACCCGGCCGCACGCGCGCGCTCGCCGATGACGACGGCGAACCGTTGCGCGCGTCCATGCGCGAGCCGAAGGATCGGGAGAAGAAGACCAAGCATCTCAATGAGAACCTGGCGCCGTTACGGCGGTATCTTGAGGGCAGAGTCGGGCGTCCCTGGAACAAGGTCTACGCGGAAATCTCCGAACATCTGAAACCGACATCGACCGTGCAGCAGCACGTGCGCGATCACATCGAGGATTTTGTCGCGGTGAAGACGCGGATGCGTCAAGGCGAAGTGATGGCGGTGAGCCGCTGGGGCGGGGAAGCGCCGCTGTCGGCGGCGCGCCAACCGCTTTACGTGCATCCCCGGACGGGGCTGTTGCGCAAGAACGAACACTGGAAGCGCTGGGCCGCCGCGCGCCGCGAACGCTGGAAACGTGAAGAGGCCGAGCGCGCTCAGCGCATGCGCGTGATCGACGAGCGCACGCAGGCGCATCTGTTCGACGGCGTTTGGTGGGAAATCAAGATCGCCAAGACGCCCGTTGCGCAGACCTTCGTCGATGTGGTTCACGCCGCGAAGCTCTCGGCGCTGCCACTGCGCGAGCTTTACGGGCGCGACGGCGTCCATGCGCGAGCCAAGCGCGTGTTATCCAAGAAAGAAAAGAAGGCGCTGGGCCTGACCTGACGGCGGCATCCGCCAAACGGGTTGCGTGCGCCAATTCGTATGCTATACTGAACCAAGTGGTGCAGTATATATCATCTCATCTAGATGCCTCGTTTGCAGCGCTCTCGGACGCCACGCGGCGCGGGGTGCTGTTGCAGCTGGAGCGCGGCGACGCCTCGATCACTGATCTTGCCGAGAAGTTCGAGATGACGCTCACGGGCATGAAGAAGCACGTCGGCGTTTTGGAGGAAGCCGGGCTCGTCATCACGGAAAAAGTTGGGCGTGTGCGGACCTGCAGGCTTGGCGGGCACGGGCTGGACGAGGCGAGCGCCTGGATCGAGCAGCGCCGTCTCATCTGGGTAGCGCGCTTCGACGCGCTGGAAGACGTCATCGAGGACATGAAACGCAGGGAGAAACGCCATGGGCGCAAGAAGCGAAACCAGCACCACGGTTGAACGAAAGTCCGAGCGCGAGCTTGTCGTCACGCGCACGTTCAATGCGCCGGCGCGCCTCGTTTACGAGGCATGGACCAGACCCGAACTGTTCGTGCGCTGGTGGGCGCCAAAATCCTTGGGCGTGCCCATTCTCTCCTGCGAGATGGATGTGCGCACGGGCGGCGGCTATCGCATCACGTTTGGCCACGACGTGGCGAGCGCGATGTCGTTCTTCGGCAAGTATATCGAAGTGGTCACGGGCGAGCGCTTGGTTTGGACGAACGAGGAGAGCCCCGACGCGGCGGTGACCAATGTGACTTTCGAAGAGCGAGGCGGTGAAACGCTCTTGGTGTTGCGGGAACTCTATCCCTCGAAAGACGCATTCGACGCCAACAGCGGTGCGGAAGGCGGTCTGCCCGAACAGTTCGCGCAGCTGGATGAGCTTCTCGCCACGCTGGCGCGATGAGGAGTGTGGTGCGGCGGATGGAAATCCGCCATGTCGTGTGTTATAGGCTTTGTTCTGCTCGTGTTGCCGCGGCTGCTGAACCCAGCAACGGAGCAGATCAATGGGCAAATATCAGAGACGGTTGCAGCGCAAGCTTGCCGCGCGGGCGAAAGCTTGCCTGGAAGCGCGCGCCATCGCCGTCCAGAAAAACGCAAAGCTCGCCAGCGTCGTGGACAAGGCATTTCGCATGCCGGGTTCGCGCCGCTTGCGTAAGCGTTGACACTGGCGCCGTCGGGTCGTTCGATCCGGCGGCGCTTGTTGCCGCGAAGGAGTGCGCATGGCCGACGCTTACATCGATCCCGACCGCGCGGCGTTCGACGCCTTCAAGGCGTTGCCGCGCGACGAGCCGATCTGGATGCTCAACCTGGTGCGTTTCCGCGCATTTGCACGGTATCCCGATGGGCATGCCGACAGCGCTGCCAACCGAACCGGCGCGGAGGCCTATCGCGAGTACGGCCGCCTGAGCGAGCCGGTGTTCGCGCGCGTGGGCGGGCGCGTCTTCTGGCGCGGCGCCATGCAAGCCATGCTAATCGGCCCCGCCGACGAACGTTGGGACGCGGTGTTCATCGCGCACTATCCAAGTGCTGCCGCATTCCTGGAAATGGTTACCGATCCGGACTATCGCTCAGCGGTCGTGCACCGCACGGCCGGCGTCGAGACCAGCCGCCTCATCCGTTGCCAAGAGCGCGGCGCCAGCGGCGGGTTCGCCTAAACGCTGCGCCCGCATCCTTGCAGCGTGCGTTCGTCAATTGTCACTGCGACCGTGGCAGGGAAGACCTCGCCACTCATGGAATCCTGGCAGGGTGTGCGGCCAATGGCGATCGTGAGCGTTCGGCCTTCGGCTTGCGCCGTGTAGCGTGTGGCGCCTTCCTCCGAAACGACGGGCGCGGTCAGCGGGAAGGTCGCGCTCATCTCGCCGTAGTCCCAGATGAGCTTGATTTGATCGCTCTGATAGATGTCGAGCATCCAGCCCGGTTCTTGGCCGACCGCGCGGAAATCGACGCCGGCGGCGCGGGCGCCGTCCCAGGTCGGCATTTCAGCGAGTGCGCCTGGGACGCGGTTATCGCCAGCGTCGGGCTGGATGGGCGCATCCGGCGCCGGTTCGCTGCAGGCTGCGGTCAAGGCGACCAAAGCCAAAAAAGCGCGCATGTCATCTCCGCATGAAAACGCCGCCGCGCTCGGAAAGCACGGCGGCGAATGTCTTCGTGTCAATCCAGATCAGCCCTGGAAGGCGCTGATGTAGACTTCAACGCGGCGGTTCTCCGCGGCTGAACACGGTTGCATGCGTGGGCGCTCTTCGCCGAAGCCGCGGATCAGCACACGTTGCGGAATGACGCCGCCGGCGATCAGCTCGCGCGACACGTTGGTGGCGCGCCGTTCCGAGAGGTCGAGGTTGTAGGCGTCGCCGCCCGTGCAATCGGCGTGGCCGTACACGTCGACCGTGGTTTGGTCGTACTCGCGCAGCACGCTGCCGACATTGCGCAGGTCGCCGATGAACTGGCCCTTCACGTTGTCGCGGTCCAGGTCGAAGGTGAGGTCTGCTGGGAAGTTGAGCAGGATCTGGCTTTGGCTGACGCGGGTGACGCCGACGCCGGTGCCGGCGAGCCGCTCGCGCAGGTTAAGATAGGTGCGGTCCATGTAATTGCCGATGGCCGCGCCCGCGAGCGCGCCGATGCCGGCGCCGATCATGGCGTTGCGGCGATCGTCGCCGCCGGCGGCGGTGCCGAGTGCAGCGCCTGCGATCGCGCCGATAATTGCGCCGGTGCCGGTGCGGTTTGGCTCACGCTCGCCGGTGACTGGGTCGACAGTTGTGCAGCCCACGGCGAGCATTGCTGCCGCCGCGGCGACCAAAAATCTTCTGATCATCAATCCCTCCATGAAGCGGGCGCTTGTGGGCCCACATTGACAAAAGCTATCGGACAGCCCGCCTGAGCGTAGTCTGAACGGCGGCTACTCAGTCGCGCCAGTCTCGCTATAGCGCCCGAGGCGACCCAATTGTTCCATTAATACTGCATCAACAAACGGGGCCAGTTGATCCAGGCCAAGTGTGGAGTCGCCGTTGACGCGATAGGTAACGGTGATCTTCGTGCCCTGGTTGTGCGGCGTCAGGGCGAAGGTCAGGATGGCTGCGACGCCCATGTCTTGGAGCGGTCCCAATGGCGCATCGAAGCGCACTGTCCGGACACCATCGATTTCCATGTTCAACAAGACGCGCCCGTGGGCGACTGATTGATCGCTGCCCCAGCGCTCGCACCAGCAGCCTCCGGCGCGAGGATCGAGCCACATATTCCGGGCATTGCCGGAATAGGTGTGATCGCTGTTCCACCAGCGACTGATCCGTTGAAACGCACGCCAAGTCGCTTCGGGCGGGGCTCCAGTGACCACCTCGCCGCGCAACACGAAATGGCTTGGGGAGGATTGTGCAACTTCCGCCACAACCGGTCCCGCGGCGCCAAGCCAACAGGCAATTGTTACAAGAAGGACGAAGCCTCGCATTCTGGCCCCCAAAATCAACAACATTAACAGAAACTAAGGCTAACCCTCAGATAACGACTGTGCCTTGTCTTTTACTGTCCTCTCCGGGGCCGCCAAGCCCAACGATGTTCCCCCGGCTCCGCGCGGTCTGGCGGCTGTTGCTTATGCCAGATCGCAAAACTCGCTTCAGCGGCTCGCCGCCTGCCTGATTGTGGCCGCGATCGCGACATCGCTGTTGCGCGATGGTTGGCCGGCGCTTTGGTTTTTGGGGCTCGTCCCCGTGCTGTTGGCGGATCGCGCCATCTTCCGCTGGCTTGCGAGGCAGATCGCGGCGGAAGCCCCGACCCCGAAGTCGTGGCTTGTGGCATGGATGATCGGACAAAGCCTCTACGCCAACGCTATGGCGGCGCTGCTTTGGTTTGCACCCGAGGGGCCCGGGGTCGCCTTGGCGTTCATGTATATGTGCGCCGGCCTCGCCAATGCCGCTGCGACGCTACGATCATCTCCGATCCTGGCGATCGCGGGCGGAGGTCCCACGATCGTCTGCATGCTGGGGTTGCCGATCGCTGAGTTCTTATTGGACGGCGCTCAAGATACCCTGGCTTTGATGCCACTGGCGGCGACGCTCCTTTTTTTTGGGTTTGGCGCTAATCTCTGGCGGAGCTTGGCAGGGTCGGACATCGCGCTGGAACGCGCCGAGGCTGCGGGCATCTCGCAACGCCGGGCAGAAGCAACTGCCGCTGCGGCTCGTGCAGACACTATCGAGCGCGTCACCCGGGAGTTGCGCATCCCGCTCGCCGCGCTCGCGAGTGCGGCTGAAGGCGTGAGGCGCTCGGGGTCGGCGGCGATCGGCGCTCCCGTCGCTGCCTTGCTGCAGGCGCACGAAGTGATGGGGGCGGCCATCAAGAGCATCGCGTCTCCGGAAGGGCTCAACGCACAACCAGAGCCCACCGATCTGCGCGCCTTATTGCGCTCACTCGCTGGCGTGTTCCGGGCAGCAGCTCAGGACAAGCGGCTTGAGCTCTTTGTCGATATCAGCGCGGCGACGCCGGCGCTGGTCTATATTGACGCCGCGAACCTGCGCCGTATTTTGTACAATTTGTTGGACAATGCGATCCGGCACACGGTTCATGGCGGCGTGCGTGTCCGTTTGCGCGTAGCGCGGGCCGCGAACGACGACGCAATCCGACTCGAAGTCCTCGTCGCCGACACGGGCATAGGGATCTCGCGCGCACATATGGCGCTGTTGATGGCGTCCGCAGAGCGTGAGGATGAAGCTGGCGGGCTTGCCATGAGCATTCGGCTGGCGCGCGCGCTTGGGGGAGAGTTGACGGCGCAGAGCGAATTGGGCGAGGGCGCGCTGTTCAGAGTGGCGCTGACCGCGGGCATCGTCGCGCCCACAAGCGCTGAAGCCGCCTAGCTAGCCAAGAATCGTGACAGGCGCTTCTCAACGGTGCGCTCATTGTGTAGCGCGCACTCCCAGATGATCAGCACGCGCCATCCCAACGCGCGCAGGGCCGACATGGTCGCTTGGTCACGTTTGCGGTTGCGCGCAATTTTCGCGCTCCAGTATTGCGCATTGGTTTTCGGCGCCCGCGCACCGCGCGCGCATGAATGAGCATGCCAAAAGCAGCCGTGAACGAAGACGGCCTTGTGTAGGCCTGCGAACACGAGGTCTGGCTTTCCCGGCAGGCGGGCGCCGCCAAGCCGATATCGGCGCGCATATCCAAGCTTGCGCGCCATGGCGCGTACAAGGATTTCCGGCCTTGTGTCGCGGGACTTCACCGCGCGCATCGCAGCGGAGCGTTGTGCGGGAGTGAGGACGTCGGTTGTGGTCATCGGACCGCTTGAGCAGCGGCTTGCGCGAGCGGGGCAAGCAAGCGTTCCGATAGCCAGCGCACCGCCGGGACAGAGACAGCATCGCCAAAAAGATGCAGCGCCGCGTTGCGGTTTTCGGGGATTGGATAATTGTCAGGCACGCCCATCAATCGGGCGGCCTCGCGGGGTGACAGCAACCGGGTGTGCACGGCGCCGTCGCGAACCATCACAATGAATTGTCGGCTGGAGCCGCCGGTGGGCGTGCGCAGGCAGCCGGCGAGGCCATCGAAACGCGCTTCGAGACGTTGCACGCGCCGAGCGTGCTCAATGCGGATACGGCGGAATGCTGCACCCGCGGCTGTCTCCCCGCGCGCGCGCAGCTCTTCAACGCGCTCGCGTTGGCGCGGACTCATCAGCATCAGCAGCGCTTCCGTCTGTTGCGGATCGTCCCATTCTGCGTCGTCCTCTAGGATGTCCTGGAGCGAGGTATTGCGCGGCGCTGGCGCTTCCAGGCGCCACCAGACGAATCGCTTGCGCGGGCCGGCGGGCAATTGCGCAACTGCGTGACGGAGCGTCGACGAATGAAACGGTTCACTGGGGCCCGCAGCGGTGAGGGACGCCGGAACGGTTCGCGATGCTACGACGAACAGGCGTTGTCGCGATTGCGGCGTGAAAAGAGCCGCGTCGATCATGAGCGCGCCGACGCGATACCCAACGGCGTCCAGCGCCGAAACCAGCGCCGAGAAGTCGGCGCCGCCGTGTGAAGTCAGCAAGCCGGCGACGTTCTCGAGTGCGAGGACTGCTGGGGGGCGCTGCTCATGGGTCAGCTTTTCGATAAGGCGGTGAAAGCCCCAGAACGCGCCCGAGCGCGGCGCCGCCAAGCCGCGGCGCGCGCCTGCGAGCGACAGGTCCTGGCATGGGAACGATGCCCAGGCGAGCGAAGCGCGGCCTGGAAGGTCAGCCGAAGCGAGCGACCATATGTCGCCTCCGACGACTTCATCATCGCCAAAGGCGGCGCGATAGGCCCGCAGCTTGGTTGCATCGATGTCGTTGGCGAAAACACAGTTGAATCCGGACCCCAGCCCCAGTCGCGCCAAGCCGCCGCCGGCAAAAAACTCATAAAATGGGGCGCCGGAATCACGGTCCATGAGGGTATAGTAACCGGCAAAGACGGTTTGGCCTCCATCTTCGGAGCGCCGCGTATTGGGGGAGAGCGCTCTATGCGAGCCTTGATCCGGGGAATTTGTTTGGCCTCGGCCATTGTCGCGGCTCCGATGCTGGCGGGTTGCCAACGCCAGGGTGGCGATCAGGTCGAAGGAAGCGAAGACGCAGTCAGCGCCGATCGCGAAGCAGAAATGGCCGCCGAGCAACTGGCGGCGCTCGGCGGGCAAGCGTCCCCTGAGCAGCGCGCGCCCTATGAGGGCGAGTTCCAGGCTTCCGGTGGGATTGCAGAACTCGAACCGGTGGAAGGTGGCGGAGACGGGGGCGGGGAGGGCGCCTGGGAATTGCGCTTGCTCGAAGATTACGCGCAGTTCTCGCGACCTGGCCTTGGAGACAATGGCGGCATCACCGGTGAACGCAACTATCGCGAACGCGGCATGCAAGTGGTTGCGGGCGACGTTACGATCACCATCCGCCAGGAGACCTGCACCGCCAGCGACATCGAGCTGCCTTATGTTGCGCAGATCATTTTCGAGGGCGTGTCCTATTCAGGTTGCGCACGTCGCGGCATCGATGAAGGCGAGCGCCCGACTTGGGCCTCTGTCCTGACAGAGCTTATGCCGGCCATTGACGCGTGCCTTGGGCGCGTCAGGTCGCAGCCGGCGCGGGTTACTTTTGCGGCAGCGCTTGATGACGAGCGCGTGAGCGTGCGCTTGCGCGAGGCCAATGGCTCGCGGTTTGAGTGCATCGCCGACACCGCGGGCGCTGAAGCCGGCATCTACGAGCCGTTGTCGGATCTCGATCGCCGCAGCGGCGAGGGTGATCCGGAGTTTCTGCGGGGAGATGCCGCGCCCAGAACTCAGAATTGTCGTACAACTTCAGCCGTTACCGCGGCGGGGGGCGAGACGCTCGGTTGGTTGATCCGCCGTTCCTGCTGACGTTTCACGCTCAACCCAGCAGGGACTGCAACCAGTGGATCAGGCCGTTGAGCACGGCGAGGCCGACGCGTGCGGCAACATAGGTTGAGGCCGCCGCCGCAAGCGACGTGAGCAACATCAACAATCCATCGCGCTGGAGCAAGGCAAGCGCGGTGAGCGCGACCGTCATGCCGGGTGGCCAGTTGCCAAGCGGAATCGGCAAAATCAGAACCAGCGCCATAAGCAGCGTTTGCAGTCCCACGTAAATCGTCGCCGGAAACCGCGTCAGCTCCGGCAGGCGCGGCTTGATCAAGTATTCGACGCGGCGCAGCACCGGCGTCGCCGCGTTGAACGTCCGGCGCAGCGCGTTGCAGTCCACGCGCCATTCGCGCACGCGCCTCGGGACCCACAGTCGTCGCTGTCCGAAAACTAATTGTAAGGCCGGCGCCAACATCAGCACTCCGAAAATGGTGGAGATTCCCGGCACGTTGGGGATGCACATCGGCAGCGCCAGGACCAGTAGCACGACGCCGTTGGCGCGTGCGTCCAAGCGGTCCAGCAGTTCGCCGACGCTGACGGTATCGTCGGGAAACGCTTCGACGAGGTCATCGAGCAGGGCCGAAGCCGGGCGCGCCTTCGGTTGAGGAGGGAGGGTGCTCTGATCCATGCGGATTGCGGACCTCACATGGGGCGCCGCAAGTGATTTGGCCAGCTGTCAACGACGGGCCGTATTCAGCTGTTATCAACCACGAAACCCTAACGCTTCGGCCATGATGCCGGTTCGCAAACTGGGCTCGCTTGGTCTCGCCTTGGCGACGGCCTGCTGCGCGGCGCCGCCACCAGAGGAGTTATCCGGCCTCTGGAGCGCAGGTCCGGCGGCTTGTGCCATGGGGGTCGGCGTCCGTTTCGGTGGCGATGCAATCGAAATCGTGTACCCTGAGCGCACAGAGGTGCTGTTTGAGCGCCCGCGCTATGAGACCGACCGCGAAGGCGAAGCGTTCCGGGTGCGCATCAGCTACGATTTGCCACGCTTGCCTGGCGGCGCCACGGCGGTCGGCGCGCATGGGGTCATCACTTTGACCAGGAGCCCTAACGGTGACATTGCCCCTGCGGGGCACATGCTGGCCGACCCCCGTACAGGCTCCGTGCGTGCGCGCATCGTTGATGACCCGGCGGTGGATGCGTTGACCCTCTCGCCCTGCGAGGGCGTTCGGGCGCCGGAGCTCCCACTTAGAGGTCGGGGCTAGCCTGAAAAAAAGGGGCCGCAGCACTTAGTGCGGCGGCCCCCTCGCAAATCGCTCGAACTCAATCAGGCTCGTTGGCTCAGTTGCTCGCTTGTTGGCTGGCTTCCTGGCCATTGCAGCGCGCGATCTCGTCCGCAGTCAGCTCACCACCCTCCGGGCCGTAGGAGATCACTCGTGCGCCGGATTCGCGAACGAACTGGCGGCAGGCTCGGACGCTTGAGGCGTGCGTGGGACGTGCACGGCAGGTGTCGCCTTCGCAGGTCCAGACCGTATTCGAGGCAATATAACGGGTGGTCTCTGCTACCGGCGCCTCGATCTTGATGGTGAAAACAGTGTCGCGGGCATAGGCCGCCCCGACGAAAGCCACGCTCGCGAGGGCGGCGACGGCGAACGATTTCAGAGTATGCATCTACAAAGCTCCTTTGGTCGCGCTTCTGGGGAGGAGGCGCGCGAGCATCCTGCCGTGCTGCCCTATCACTGACAAGGGATAATTGAACACATCTGAAAATATTTAGTGACCTGTGATTACAATCTGGCAACCACAATACTCCTCGTCGGCGAATTCGGCGGTTGCAAAAAACAGCGTCCCAATCGGCGCGCCATGCGCTAGATTGGGCGGAATTGGGTGCGGCGGTCGGAGAGGGGCCTGCTGAAATCGGGGGTGCGCGCGATGACAATGTACAAGTTCTTGGTCGGCGCCGTGTTGACCTTGGCGATGATCGCGGTGTTGACGCTCGCGGCATTGTCCTTCAGCGCGCGAGATTTCCAGTACGGCGTTTGGCAGGTTTCGCGCGAGACTGGGGGGTTAGTGAATTTCGCCGCGCTCGAGCGCGCGAAGGGCGAGATATCGGAAATCGAGGCTGATTTAGGAAACGTCCGCACTGAGGTGAGCGAATTGTCGGCGCGGATCGAGGCGCTCGGTGAGGAAGCGCGTCGTGCGAGTCAGTCCGCGGAAGCATCTCGCGCCGCCGTTGTGCGAGCCGTCGCTGAAGTTGAGCAATCCGCGGGCATTGACGGCAATGTCGCTAATGATGCCGGGACTGATGCGTTGAGCGCTCGGGTGTCGGGCTTGTCGCGTCGGAGCGGGTTGGCTCCCGTCGCCCAGCAGCAATTGGTGCAGGCCCAGCGACCGGCGATCGAAGGCGACCTCCAACTTCGGATCCGCCGCGCG
>CAYRHK010000048.1:0-12019 GCA_964423825.1 uncultured Terricaulis sp.
TACAAAAATCGGCGTCGCAGATGGCCGAGGATGTCGACAACGCCCCGGTGTTCCTCGGCAAAAGCGCCTGGGAGATCGGCTACGTGCAGGAAAAGAACCCGAAAGTGCGCTTCAGCGCATCTAAGGAGCGGGCGGGGTAGGTGGATACGCGCTCGCCGGAGCAAAGACGGCGGATCATGCAGTCCGTCGGAACCGCCAACACGTTTCTCGGGCTGACGACGTATAGTCTGCAAAGTCATTTGCGCACTTCGGTGAAGGATGTCGGCCAGATCGAGATCGACGAGCTCTAAGTGGGTCTCGACAAGCACGGGTGTCACTACGTCATCCCGGTGCAGGCCAAAGGTGGTAGGGATAAGATCGGCGCGGTGCAAACGGCGCAAGACTTGACGTTCGCGGCGCAGAAGTTTCCGGGGATGCGATGCCGCGCGGTGGCGGCGCAATTCATGGCCAATCGCGTCGTGGCCTTGTTCGAGACGACGATCGACGACGGCGAAGTGAAGATCGTCGAAGAACGCCACTACAAGCTCGTGCCCGCCGACAAATTGGACGATGCGGCGATTAGAGCTTATCGCTAGCCGTGTCGGCAGCCGCCGCCGTCGTTGCAGCGGCAATATCGAGATGCGCTTCGGCGAGGCGCGCCAGCCGCTCGGTTCGTTCCTCTATGGCGACGGCGTCCCACACCTCGCGCGATGCGATATCGTGAGCGCCGCGAAAGAGTTCGGGATCGACGCCGCGCAGGGCCCTTCGCTTGGCGGCTGGTCCCTGATTTGCAAGGCTGTCGTTGAGCGCGGCGGGCAGGAGGCAGAGGTTGCCGAGCAGGTTCTTGCAGCGCTCTCGCTCTGTTTCATCGGGGATGGCGTCGCGCCATTCCGCACCGTGCGAGCGCGGCAGCACGTGCTCGACGCTGGTGTCCTGATATAGCTTTGGCGGCACCCCCTGGGGCCAGGAGAGGCTTTCGATCCAACGCACAATGGGGCCGTAAATTTCGCGCTCGTCGGTGATCGGCGCACGCAAGGCGCCGCGCACTTGCGCCTTCTGCTCGTGAAATACGCAGAGCGCGCCGACGACGCCTTTGTCGGCCCAGCGCTTGAACGGGTTCAAGCCGGCATCGATCTGATCGATCGCCCTGGAAAGCGCCCGCGCGCGGCTGTTCGGACGGTTATGCCAGCCGAGCAGATGAAAGCAGTAGCACACACGCTGTAGTTTCTTCGTCGCGGTTTCGAAGCGGTGCGCATTGTCGCGGTGGCGCCCGTGCAGCGTCATCGCCACGGCTTCCCATTCCCGCCAGCGCAAGAAAGACAACCGCCGGAACGCCAAGTTGAGGCCGCTCAGCCGATCCTTACTCCCTAGCTCATGCTCAAATGTGGGCAAGTAAGCGTCCATGTAGCGCGGCAAGCGCTCCGCGACGAACGCGGCGGCGGCTTCTGCGCGATCCGCTCCATCGAATTCGTCTAGGAAATCATCGCCCAACTCGGCGCCGCGTGGCTTGCCGTGGGCCGCGAAATCGACCGCCCGAAGATAGTTGTGAAAGCGCGGCCCTAGCGCGCGCCGAGTGCGCTCCCAATGCTGCGCGACGTCGTCGGCAGCGCTTGATCCGCGATCCTCATAGACGACCCGAACCAGGTGGCCTTTCAGGATGTCACCCGGCAACAGCGGCTTGCCGCGGGTGTTGGCTGTCTCGAACACCAAGTGGGCGAGCGCGGGATCGTCGACATACGTTGCCGTCACGAATGTACGCGTGCGCAGATAATCGACGAAGGCGCGCAGTTTCGCCTCTGACCAAGGACGCATTTCCTGGAGAAACAGGGTCGCGGCGCGGTACATGCAGGTGTCCGCTGGCGAACGCGTGCCGGACTTCGCGGGCCATGAGCAACCGCCCAGTGCGCCGGTAATGCGGGCCAGGCTGCCGCCCGGCGTCGGCACTTGCAGGCGGGCGCGCATGCCGGCGTCAGTCGTGCGCAGCATCTCCTGAACGGGCTGCCAATCGCCCTCTCTTAGGAGATCGCGGACCGCCGCGAGCATGATCGAGATCGTCGTGAAGCGCTGTTGACCATCGTAGATGTAGAAGGCGTCTTTGGCTTGCGGGCGGCGCAACAGCACCATTGGACCCAGATAATAGATTTGTGGCGGCGTGCGGCGCCGCGGGTGGCGTGGGAGTACTCGTATTGGCTCGGCGGTGGCCGGGGCGAGGTTTTCGTAGTCGTCTGGCTCGGCGGCAATAGCTTCCTCAGCCCAAGCGCTTGCGGCTTCGGGCATCAGCGGGTCGGGGTCGGCGCCCGCCTGCTGAAGTGCACGTTCAATATCTTGAAGGAGCTGGGCGCACTCCTTGCTTGTCCATTGATAGTCGCGCTGTACGCGAGAGGGCTCGAAGGTTCCCAGTCTGAAGAGCTGCTCGACTGTAAGGGCCTCCGCCGAAATGTTGCCCAAGTGCAGCCCCCTCAGAAGGGGGTACGCTACAGCAGCCGAGCGCCAATCGCTAGCGGGCTCGGTGGCCTCAAGCCGCGCGTCCGCCCTCCGCGCTCTTGCGCACCTTGAAGAAGCGCAGCGCCCGTTGGGCGGCCTCGACCGGCACCTGGTTGTACATGCGCCCGAATTCCTCGGCCCGGTTCATAGCGTCGTCGCCGCCGCATGTGAGCACCGCGAGCGTCACAAACAGCGGGCGCTCGATATTGGCGGCGCGGCAAATCATGGCCAGCCCATCGATGTCCTTGCGCTCGACAAGATCGGAGACCGTGCTCGTATCCAGGTTCGTCATCTCGGCGAGGCCGATGACGAAATGGGTCTGTTTGGCCTCCCGATAGAGCGACACCAGCAGTCGCGCATTCAACTCGCCGCTCGTCTTCTTCGACTGTATGAAGGCGATGGCGTTCTTGGTTTCCGCGCCCAGATCCGCGGCGGCGCCGCGCATGCGATTGCGGGCTTTCGAGAGCGCTGCATCCAATGTCGCGGGGTCCACTGTAGCGTTGCGCTCAAGGATCTTGTCGCGGAGCCGCGCTTCGACCACGAAGTACATCTCGTTGAGAAGGTCCAGCGGCATGTCGCGCCGGCGTACCACGCCCTCATGCAGGAAACTGCTCTTGCGAGCGCGATCGACCGCCAACTCCATGCTCGGACGGGAAATCCTGGCGCCGTCATTTCGAATGAGCGCGTCGAGCGCCTGATCATTGCCAATGCGCACGATTGCATCGGAGAGCTTCTCGCTGACCGCTGCGCGTTCGGCGACTGCCTTGATGTGGCTCTGGCTCTGGTAGTTGACGACATTGAGCAGCGTCTGTTCGTCGAGCGCTTTGCTGCGTTGCAGGATTGGGCCGGCGACTTCGAACGAATGGTTCGCGAGGTCGCGCATAAGTCCAACCGGCGCGTTGTCGGCGTCAGCGAAGCGCTCGGAAAGCTCAGCGAGGACCTCGTCCTGCATTTCCGCCGCGACAAGCTGCAGAACATCGTCGAACAAGGCGCTCTCTTTTTCACTGCGCGAGGCCGAGGTCGCGAAAAAGAGGTCGGTCACTTCGCGCAACAACTCGCGCCGCATGGCGCTATCAGAGGTGCGCGCCAACTCTATCAGCTTGGCGAACCGCGCTTGCGACATCCGAAACTCCAAAATAGCGCAGAAATCTATCGGCCAATTCGTAAACAAACCTTACTTTAGGTTGTCGCCGTTCATTGCGAGATCGATGACCTCTGGGCCGCCGAGCAGGTCCTCGCTCGCTGCGGAAATCGGCGGCGTTTCGGGTCGCGAGGCGCCCCAAAGGCCGACGGGCGCTGCCTCGGTGGGGCTGGCGCCGCTGCCTTTCGCCGCCAGGGAATAGCCTGCCTCAAGCGCGCGGCTGCTCAACCCGGCGTATCCCGCTGGGGGCGCCTGCGGCGCCGTGGCGCGCAGAGAGCACAGATCCCCATCAAACCGCCAAGCCATGCAAAGGCTGTCGTCCTCACAGACCTGAACGCAGGTTTCCCGGTTCGGTAGCGTCACTGTAGCATAGGCGCCGGAAGCTTCGGCGCTGGCTGCCGACGCAACCGAAACCGCAACCGACGCGGCGAGCAATGAGCGAGCGATCATCCGCCCACCTCGCGCAGATTTGGGTTAATGCGGCCTTCACGAACCCCCGTTTAATTGCTCGCGCTTCGATTCAAGGTCTAGCCACTCGGTTTCGCGAGCCTCTAGGTCAGCGCGCGCACTCTCGAGGCGGCGCGCTGTCATAGCAAAACCGTCGGGGTCCTTCGCGAAGATATCTTGATCCGAAAGTCGCGACTCAAGTCGCGCGATTTCGGCGCTCAGCTGCGGCAGTAGCGCTTCCAGTTGGCCAAGCCGCCGTTCATCCTTGTAGCTGAGCTTGGTGCTGCGCCGGGGCGGCAGCGGGGATTTCGCGGGTTTCAGCGTGGGCACGGTGTTGGCGTGCCTTGGCCCGCCGTGTTCGCGTTCGAAGTCCCCCCAACCGCCGGGTGTCTCGGCCCACCGCCCACGGCCAATTGGCCCGACGACCTGCGTGGCGACGCCATCGAGAAAGGCCCGGTCGTGGCTGACGATGATCACCGTGCCATCATAAGCGGCGAGCATCTCTTCCAGCGCTTCTAGCGTGTCCATGTCCAAATCGTTGGTGGGTTCGTCGAGCACGAGCAGGTTTGCCGGCTGCGCCAGCGCCACTGCCAGCGCCAAGCGATTGCGCTCTCCCCCCGACAACGCACGCACTGGTTGGCGCAACTGCAACTCGCTGAACAAAAAATCGCGCGCATAAGCGGCCACATGGCGTGGCTTGCCGTTGACGATGACTTGGTCGCCGCCCTGTGGGCAGAGCGTCTGCCACAATGTCGCATCCTCGCGCAGCAACGCCCGCGCCTGGTCGACATAGGCGATGCGCAAGTTCTCGCCGAGGCGAACCTCGCCGGCGTCAGGCGACCGCCGGCGCAACATCAGTTCCACCAAAGTTGTCTTGCCGGCGCCGTTGGCGCCCACGATGCCGACGCGATCGCCTCGCATCACACGCAACGACAGATCGGAGATGACCGCGCGCCCGCCATAAGCCTTTGACACGCGCGAGAGATCGATCACCAGGCGCGAAGATTCAGCGCCGCGTTGCGCGTCCAGCGCTGCGCTCGCCTTCGTGGCCTCGGTCTTGCGGGCGCGCCGTTCAGCGCGCATCTCCATGAGCCTGCGGCGTCGGCCCTCGTTGCGCGAGCGTCGCGCCGTGACGCCGCGCTGCAGCCAGCGTTCCTCAGAGCGCAATTGCGTCTCCAGTCGCGACAACGCACGCGCCTCTTCCTCTTCAACGGTTTCGACCCACTCGTCGAAATATGTGAACCCGCGCTCCAACTTGAGCAGGCGCCTTTGTCTGAGCCAGAGTGTGGAGGTCGAAACGCGCTCAAGAAATCGCCTGTCGTGGCTGATGATGAGGCACGCGCCGCGAAATCCGGCGAGGCGTGTTTCCAGTTCCTCGATAGCGGCTATGTCGAGGTGGTTGGTCGGCTCGTCGAGCAAGAGCACGTCGGCGTCGGCCGCAAACGCGCGCGCGAGCGTTGCGCGGCGCATTTCGCCGCCGGAGAGCCCGGTCGCTGTGCGTTCAGGCGCGAGGTCGAAGGTTTCAAGCCACGCGTCCGCCACATGGTCTGGCGCCGGGCTGGCGTTCGGACGTTGTGTTGAGGGCGCGCAAACATAGGCGCGCAGAATGGCGAACCCGGCGAAGTTGTCATCCTGAGGCGCATAGGCCACGACGACTCCGGCCCCTATCGCGATTTCGCCGCTGTCGGCGTCCGCGTGTCCCGCGAGCAGACGCATGAGCGTTGATTTGCCGGCGCCGTTGGCGCCAATCAAAGCCGTGCGTTCGCCCCTGTGCAGCACGAACTCCGCCTCATCGAAGAGCGGTGTTGCGCCGAGGCTCAGGCGCAATCCTTTGGCTTGCACAAGAGCTGGCCCTGACGTCACGCGCGCCTACCTGAAGATGTCGCGGACGTCGGGAAAGTCTTCGAGCTTGGACTCGCCGAAGGCATCGGCCAGATCGTCGAAGAAGCTCGCCATTTCCACTTCGCGCGGGGACTTCACCGGCTGTTCGATGCCGGGGAGGGGGTGCGCTTCAACACCTTGGTGCGCGACGCGCATGGTGTCCGACCAGATTTGCGCCGGCAGTGTTCCACCGGTTGTACGTCCCATCGGCGAGAAGTCGTCGTGGCCGACCCAAACGCCGGCGGTGAAATCGGCGGTGTAGCCGATGAACCAGGCGTCGCGCCAATCTGAGCTGGTGCCGGTCTTGCCCGCGACATCGCGGTCGAGGCGCGCTCCAGTGCCGGTGCCGTTCAGCACCACCGCACCCATCATGCTGGTCATGCGCCGCGTGATCTCTGGATCAAGGACACGCGGGCCATTGTAAGCGGGCCTGCGATAGAGCTCCCGGCCGGAAGAATTGGTGACGCTTTGTACGATGTGAGGATCGACGCGCCTTCCGTCATTCATATAGACGGCGAACGCCGACGTCATATCCCAGAGCGTAACCTCGATCGAGCCGAGCGCGATTGAGGGCGGCACGAACTGCCCGCGCTCGGGCATCGTCGACACGCCAAGCCGCCGTGCGACATCGGCAACCCGCGGCGGGCCGACCTCGTATCCGACTTGCGCGGCAACCGTGTTTATGGATTGCGCGAAAGCGGTGCGAAGCGTCACCGCGCCACGGTACCCTTCGGCATAGTTTCGCGGCCGCCAGCCCTCGATTACAACCGGCTCGTCATAACGCACGTCTTCAGTGTCGAGACCGCTTTCGAGCGCGGCGGTGTAGACAAACGTCTTAAATGTGGACCCCGGCTGCCGCCGCGCTTGTGTCACGCGATCGAACTTCGATGTATTGTAGTCGGTGCCGCCCACCAACGCCTGAACGCCGCCCTCGCGGTCCAGGACGATCATTGCCGCTTGCAGCGGGCGGCGGCCGAAAGCGCGGTTGCCAAGCCGGCGGCGCACCGAATTGGCGGCAGCCTGCTGCACCTCGCGATCGATCGTCAGGTGAATGACGAGGTCCGGGGTTTCATCGCCGACGGCTGCGCGCGCCTGTTCGACCGCCAGATCGAAAGCGTAACCGAGGCTGCGCTCCACATTCGGCCGCTCGACGATACGGATGCGCTGTTCGCGCGCTTGATCGCGCTCCTCGGCGGTGATGAAGCCGGCTTCGACCATGGCGTCGAGGACCAGGTGCTGTCGCTCGATGGCGCCTTCGAGGTTCGAACTCGGCGCCAGCTCCGATGGCGCCTTCGGCAATCCCGCGAGCAGGGCCGCCTCCGCCAACGTAAGCTCGCTCGCGGGTTTGCCGAAATAGCGGCGCGACGCGGCGTCGACGCCGTAGGCCTGGTCGCCTAGGTAGACGCGATTGAGATAGAGTTCGAGGATTTCATCCTTCGTCAGCCGTCGCTCGATGCGCGACGCCAGCACCATTTCGCGAAGCTTGCGGTTGAGCGTTTGACGTTGAGTCAGAAACAGATTGCGCGCGAGCTGTTGGGAAATCGTCGAGCCGCCCTGTACCGTCTCGCCAGCGCGCAGGTTCGCAAGCAGCGCACGCACCACCGCCATGCGGTCCACGCCGGAGTGCGAGTAAAAGCGCCTGTCCTCGATAGCCAGAAATGCTTGCGACACATGCTCAGGCAGCTCGGACAATGGCGCGCGACGGCCGTAATAGGGGCCCCTCGCGCCCAATATTTCGCCATCTGAATCCACGAACGTGATCGAGTTCTGCCGGTTGAGAGCCCAGAGCGTTTCCGCATCCGGCACGCGCGGCAGCCCCCAATAGATCCAAAGCCAGAGCGAGAGCACAAAAAGCAGGGAGGCCCCGGCAAGCACGCTCGCCGCCGCGCGCCAAGTGAATCGCCTCGGCATCATTTGTCCCAGCTGCGCTTGCGCGGCCGCAGCCCGCTGACGCGCCCATTCCAGGCGGCGGCGGAAATCGGACTGGTCGTCGGACAATGGGGTCTCCGAAAGATCGTGTCCAATAGCGGTATGGCTGAATTCTGACCAGGGCAAAGGAAGGTTTCACCAGCTCTATCCTCGCCGCGTTCAGCTGAACCCCAAGCAACGGCGCGCCGCCAAGGCAATCAATCCGACCGGCCCGGCGATGCTGTAGCTTTTGGGCATGGTCGAGAAATTGGGTCGCGGGGTCGCCCCCGCCATTGAGAACAAGTTCCGCAGGTTGCTCGCCGGCGCCGAGAGCGCCCTGAGCGAGGGCGACGCGGCCGCTGGCGAGCGCATCGCCAAGGCCGTGTCGGCTCTCGTCCGCGCCGAGCGCGACGTGGCGGAATTCCTAGCCGCACACCAGGCGCAACAGCCCGAAACTGACGATGAAGCTATCCGCGCCGAACTCCTTAGCCGCATCCGTAAACTCGTTGACGCCGAGACTGCTGGCGCGCCTGATGAGGTTGTTGAGCGGCTCCTTGCTGAGGTTGCTGCTTGATGAGTGGCGCTTCTGGGCTCGTGCGGAGCAATTGCCGCCAGAGGGCGCTTGGCGTCGCTGGGTGTTCATGGGCGGACGCGGCGCCGGCAAGACCCGCGCCGGCGCCGAATGGGTCGCGAAGGCGGCCCTCTCGGGGCGGGCGTCTCGGATCGCGCTTGTTGGGCCTACATTTCACGACGTGCGTGAAGTCATGATCGAAGGCGCCTCCGGCATACGCGGAGTGCATGCCGCACGCCCAAGTTTCGAGGCGAGCCGCAAGCGTCTTTCCTGGCCGAATGGCGCCCAAGCGTTCGCCTTTTCTGCGGAGGACCCAGAGAGCTTGCGTGGGCCGCAATTCGACGCCGCCTGGTGCGACGAACTGTGCTTCTGGGCCTACCCCGACGAGACGTTGTCCACACTGGAGCATGCATTGCGCCTCGGCGACCGACCGCAAATGCTGGTGACCACGACCCCGCGCCCGATCGGAGCGCTAAAGCGCCTGTTGTGCGCGAGGGACACTGCCGTGACACGCGCCGCCACTTGGGACAATCGCCACAACGTCTCGCGTGACTTTATCGAGGCGCTTAACGAGCGGTGGGCGGGCAGCGCGCGCCATCGCCAGGAATTGCTGGGTGAACTCATCGAGGACGCGGAGGGTGCGCTTTGGCGTCGCGCTGACCTGGAACGCCTGCGCCGAAAACCGGAAGGTTCGTTCGATCGCATCGTTGTGGCGGTCGATCCCCCCGCGTCTGCCGGCTCCGGCGCCGATGCCTGTGGCATCATTGCTGCTGGATCGCGAGGCGACGGTCGTGAGCGAATAGCTGTCGTGTTGGCTGACGCCACAATGCAAGGAGCGCCGCCTCAGGCGTGGGCTGAGCGCGCCGCGTCGCTCGCGCATGCTGTGGGTGCTGATGCGATAGTTGCCGAAGCGAACAACGGCGGCGAGATGGTGCGCACCGTACTGCACGCTGCCGCGCCGGAAATGTACGTGCGCTTGGTGCGCGCCAGTGACGGCAAACGCGCGCGCGCTGAGCCAATCGCGGCGCTCTACGCTCAGGGGCGCGTCACCCATGCCGCGGCGTTTGCCGATCTCGAAGATGAGATGTGTAGCTTTGGCGCGGCGGATTTTCGCGGCAGCCCAGATCGCGTCGACGCCCTGGTGTGGGCGTTGAGCGAGTTGATGACCGGCGCAACTGCGCCCCGCCTTCGCGTGCTTTGATTGAGGTTCACGATGTTCGAGTGGTTGTGGAAACGCCGCGCTCCGGAGCGAAAGCTAATGGCGTGGCACACGTTGGGCAGGCCAGTTTGGCCTTCGCGCGATTCCGAAGCCTTCGCCCGCGAAGGCTACGGGCAAAACGCCATCGCCTATCGGTGTGTGCGCATGATCGCGGAAGCAGCAGCTAGCGCATCGCTCAAGGTCGAGCCGCTCGGCCATCCCCTGGCGCAACTGCTGGCAAAGCCCAATCCCGAACAAACCGGCGTCGAATTGTTGGAAGCATTCTACGGACACCTGCAGGTCGCGGGCGACGCGTTCCTGGAGGCGGCCGGCCTTGAAGAGGCGGCGCCATCTGAACTCTATGTTCTTCGCCCCGACCGAGTTCGCATCATTCCCGGCGCCGACGGCTGGCCTGTGGGCTGGGAATACCGCGTCGGAGAGAAGGCCCGCCGCTTCGAGCGCGATCCGGTCACCCTGGACGCTCCGATTCTCCACCTGAAACTCTTCAACCCGATCGACGATTGGTACGGGCTTTCGCCGATGCAGGCCGCCGCCTATGCCATCGACATCCACAACGCCGGCGGCGCCTGGAACAAGGCGCTCATCGACAATGCCGCACGCCCCTCCGGCGCCCTGGTGTTCACTGGTGACCAGCGCCTCAGCGAAGAACAGTTCCGCCGCCTCCGCGACGAGCTTGCATCAATGCACGCCGGTGTATCCAACGCCGGGCGCCCCTTGTTGCTGGAAGGAGGTTTGGATTGGCGGCCGATGTCGCTGTCGCCATCCGACATGGACTTCATCGAGGCCCGTCACGCCGCCGCGCGCGACATCGCGTTGGCTTTCGGCGTGCCGCCGATGCTGCTCGGCATTCCTGGCGACAACACCTATTCAAACTACCGCGAGGCCAACCTCGCGTTCTGGCGACAAACCGTGTTGCCGCTCGCGCAGAAATGCGCGCGCGGCGTCGAGGCATGGCTCGGATCACGCTGGCGCGCGGAGGGGCGCGCCTCCGTCATCGTCGACATTGAGTCGATTTCAGCATTGGCGGTCGAGCGCGAGGCGTTGTGGTCGCGGATTGCGGCAGCAGACTTCCTGGACGCCGACGAAAAAAGGCAGTTGGCTGGCGTCGGCGCGCACGAGCGTCCCCAATGAAGTTCGACATGCGCATCACCTTGGCGCTGCTGACCGCATTGTTTTTGCAGACCGCCGGCGGATTGCTGTGGATTGGCCAAGCAGCCGAGCGGCTCGAACGCGTGGAACACGCCGTCGACGCCCAGCCTGCCGTCGCTGATCGCTTGGCTCGTCTAGAGGAGCAACTGGCAGAAGCGCGTCGTTCGCTGGCGCGCATCGAACAACGCCTCGATCGAGACGGCGATGATCGTTGAAGGCTACGCGGCGCTGTTCGGTCTCGTCGACCTCGGCGGTGACATCGTGCGCAAAGGCGCCTTCCAAACCAGCCTTTCGCGCCGCGCCCAGCCACTGCCGATGTTGCTCGAACATCAGCCGCGCGCTGAAGCGGGAGTATGGAGCGAGGCGTTCGAAGATCGGCGCGGTCTTTTCGTGCGCGGCGCCATCGATGACGCCATGGCGGGCGCGGCGCGAGCGCGCAAGGCGTTGTCTCGCGGTGTTGACGGTTTGTCGATCGGCTTCGTGCCGCTGGTCTCGCATCGACGCGGCGAAGGCCGCATGATTGAGGAAATCGAGCTTCTGGAAGTGTCCATCGTGGCGCATCCAATGCAGCCGCAGGCGCGGCTGACTCTTGCGCGAGAGTTCATCCGCGCTGTTGCCTAAGGAGTGAAATTGTGAGGAAAGAAACCAAAGCTGCGCCCGTTGCGCAGGACGCGCTCATGCGCGCGTTTGAAGAATTCAAAGCCGCGAACGACGCGCGCCTTGCCGCCATCGAAGGTAAGCGCGCCGATGTGCTGTTGGAGGAAAAGGTCGACCGCATCGATCGCGCGCTGACCGAGCAGAAGGCGATGGTCGAGCGCGCCGCTCTCTCCGGACGTCGTCCTGGACTGAGCGCTGACCCCGAAGTCAGTGAGCACAAGTCCGCGTGGAGCGCCTACATTCGCCGCGGCGAAACTTCGGCCCTGACCCAATTCGAATCGAAGGCCCTATCTGTCGGCGTCCCCGCCGACGGCGGCTACATCGCCCCGTCTGAACTCGACCGCATGATCGAGAGCCGACTGCGCGCCAGTTCGCCGATGCGCGAAATCGCCGCCGTGCGCACTACCAGCGCCAACGTGTTCAA
Source organism: uncultured Terricaulis sp. (assembly GCA_964423825.1). Taxonomy (GTDB): domain Bacteria; phylum Pseudomonadota; class Alphaproteobacteria; order Caulobacterales; family Aquidulcibacteraceae; genus Vitreimonas. The sequence goes on from CAYRHK010000048.1 coordinate 11,861, forward strand.
GAAGCCGATCAGTCTGACCCAGGCAGGATCTGGCTGGGCCGCGGAAACAGGCGCGCGCACGGAGACGTCGTCGCCGACGCTGGCGCTGATCGAGTTCCCGACCACGGAACTCTACGCCAACCTGGCTGCTACCCAGGCGTTGCTCGATGATGCCTATGT
>CAYRHK010000049.1:0-11991 GCA_964423825.1 uncultured Terricaulis sp.
CCTCCCCGCGCACGACCCGCAAGAGCTTGTCCTGAGCCCTCGGCGGCGCTTGGAAGTGCATGCCTCGAAGCGTATGGACGCGACGGGAATAGGCGTGATTGTCCTGTACAAAAGCGACGCCGCCCAGGTTTTCCCTCAGCGCGGCTTCATTGAAGGTCTCGGAAAACCAGCCGCGTTCGTCCTCGAAACGGCGCGGCGTGAAAAGCCAGACGTCATCGATCGCCAGGCGCTCGATCACGCTGCAAGGCTCAAGGCTTTCCGGATGTCGCCGACCCGCCACGACATCACGCCCCCTGTCGTCAGGCCCGAGGCAAAGACCCGCCCCGGATAGGCCTCAAGGGCCTTGAGCACCCCATGCCTGCGGCGGGGATCGACGAGGAACATCATGAAGCCTCCGCCGCCGGCGCCGGACACCTTCCCGCCAATCGCCCCAGCCGCCTTCGCCGCCTCGTACGCAGCGTCGAGTTCGGGCGTGGTCACGGTCGAAGCGGTCTTCTTCTTGTGCGCCCAACCTTCGTCCAGAATTTCCGCCACCTCGACGACGCGCCCCAAGAGCAGCGCCTGCTTCATTCTGAACGCCATCTCCTTCAGACGATGCATGGACTCTATCGAAGCCGCATCGCCGGATGAGACGTTTCGAGCCTGCTCGTCGATGATACGCGCGCTCTCTCGCGACACGCCGGAAAAGAAGAGCACGAGCGAAGCTTCGAACTCGGCGATGGTCTCTGGTGACACCCGCAGCGGATTCACCAGCACCTCGGGACCCGGCCCGAACTCGATGAAATTGACGCCGCCAAACGCGGCCGCGTACTGATCCTGCTTGCCGCCATTGAGGGCCAGATCAATGCGTTCGATCTCGTAGGCCAGATGCGCGGTATCGTAAGCGCTGAGGCGGGCCTGAAACAGCTCATTAAACGCTTGCACCAGCGCCACCACCATCGCCGACGATGTGCCAAGGCCAGACCCTGGAGGCACGTCAGCATGGACATTGACCGCCAGCGGGGCGCCACGCCCGCCATTGAACTCAGCGCACATGCGATTGTAGACGCCCTTGATCAGGTTCAGCTCGCCGCCGAGCGGCAAGCGCCCCTCCGCGGGACCCGACCAGGACATCTCGCGGTCGTCCAAGTGCAACTCAACCTGCCCGCTCTTCGAAGGCGCCAAAGTCACATTCGCATAAAGGTCGATCGTGGCGTTCAGGACGACGCCCCCATATGTCTCCGCATACGGAGAGACGTCGGTGCCGCCGCCACCCAATCCCAATCTCAGGGGCGCCCTTGCTCTGATGAAGCTTTCGCCCATACCCCGTCCCCAACGAAACACTTCCGCCCCCGAATCGATCTCGCCTGCGACCGAGTGTAGGCAGATCCCAATGCAATCAAACGCACTTCGTCAGGCGACTGCGTAAACCGTCCGTGGCTTCCTCTGGTTGATGTAGGCGTCCCAGACATCCTCCGGGGCCCCCGCCATCACCGGCCTGCCGCACTCCATCCAGATGGCGCGATTGCACATTTGCGACGCGATCTCACCCGAGTGGGTTGCGAGCACGAGAATCTTCGCCTTCGAGAAGAGTGACTGCACGCGCTCAGCCGCCTTCTCCACGAACATGGCGTCGCCGGCAGCGATGATCTCGTCGACGATGAGAATGTCCCGCGGCACGCTCGTCGCCAGGGCAAACATCAGCCTCACCAGCATGCCTGCTGAGTAGGTCCGGATCGGCAGCGCGAGATAATCGCCAAGCTCGGTGAACTCTGCGACATCCTCCAAGAGCGACTTGCGCTCTGACCTTGGAACCCCCAACAACCTCGCGAACAGCTCGATATTCTCAAGCCCAGTCTTTTCATGGTCGAGGCCAGCGCCGGGCGTGATGATCGACGCCCGCGTCCCGTCGATCTCCAGCGCACCGTGCGTGGGTAGGATCAACCCCGAACAAAGCTTGAGCATGGTCGTTTTGCCGGACCCATTTCGTCCGATCAGCGCTAGACGGTCGCCGTCCTGCAGCCGGAAGGAGACATTGTCGAGCGCGTCCACGAAAGTGATGCTGCCAGCGTCTCGCGCGATGCGGCCGAACGATGCGCGGTTGGCGGCAAAGCCCAGGATCGAACGCTGTCGGCTTGTCGCATACACCGGATAGCGAACCGAAACGCCGGAGAGAATGAGACGCGCCATTCGTTAGAGCCAAAAATACAGCCGCCCGCGACTTACCGCGAACGCGATGTATCCCATCAGGAACAAGACAATTGCAGCGATGATGCCGCCCACCCAGACCTCCGGTTCAGGACCCCGCCCGAGCAGAGGCTCGCGCACCATTTGGAGCAGGTAATACATCGGATTGAAGTCCAGGGCCCAGCGGTTCTGGAGCAATTGGTCAGGCCGCCAGATCACCGGCGAAAACAGAAACAAGAACCCCGCAAGGATCGACATCGCGTGCGGCAAGTCGCGATAACGTGCGCCGACTACGGCGAGAAACACTCCAGCGCCGGTGCCCGCAAACATAACGATGATCAGGCCGGGGATAGCATAGAACATCTCGTAGGTCGGCGGGATGTCGAGGATCGCCATGACGATGAACAGCGTGAAAACCTGGTGCACGAAAATGATGAGGTAGCCGAACGTTCGCCGCCAAATCTGCATCAGCCAGGGCAGATCGAACGCCTCCAGGTAACCCTTCGACTGTATGAAGGCGTTGGGCATGTCGACCATGAAGCTTGAGATGAGCGCCCATGCGGGAAACCCCGCCGCCAGGAACGGCGCATACTCAGTAGGCGGGATATGGAACAAGCCGGAGAACAGCACGGCAAAGGCGGCGATCGTTGCCGCCTGACCGATGGCAATCCACAACGGCCCAAGGATCGTACGGCGATACTTGCCGCCGATGTCCTCCACCGCGAGGGTCATTGCCAGCGGCAACCGGGCCATTGAGCCCATCAAGTCCTGAAACGCCGTCGCGCTCACGCCGACCACCCCTCCGCCTTACCGCTTCATACTGCATAGCAGCAGAGTCGCGCGCGGTCAGCATACCCCCTGCTTTTAGCGGCGCCACCAAACGCGCTTGTGTGTCGTTTCAACAGCGTCTAAGCGCGCTTCCGTCGCTTAGGGGCATCGGATGCGGCAGGCGGTAATTCTGGTGGGGGGGCGCGGCACGCGTTTAGGCGCGCTAACGCGTGACGTTCCCAAACCTTTGCTGCCCATCGCCGGCCAGAGTCCGTTCCTGGATTACCTCCTCGACGACATCGCCCGGCACGGCGTCACCGACATTGTCCTGCTGGCAGGCCACCTCGGGGCCTCGGTGCATCAACGCTACAATCAGGCGCGGTTTCGAGACGCTGAAGTTCGGGTCGTCATCGAGCCCCAGCCGGCCGGCACGGCAGGCGCCCTCAGCTACGCCGCCGACCTACTCGATGACACTTTCATGATGAGCAACGGCGACTCGCTGTTTGACATCAACTATCTGGCGCTAACCGACGCCTTGAAGCCAAGCGATGTTGGCGCCATGGCGCTGCGCAGCGTCGCGGATGCATCGCGCTTTGGTCGCGTGGTCTTCGAAGCGGGCCGCATCCGCGCCTTTCATGAGAAGGACGCCAGTTTTGCCGGCCAAGCGCTCATCTCCGCCGGCGTATATGTGCTGAGGCGCAGTGTCCTGAATCTCATCGAGCGCTCGCCATGCTCGATTGAGACCGACGTCTTCCCTCTCCTGGTCCAGGCAGATCGCCTCGCTGGGAAAATATTCGACGGCTATTTCATCGACATCGGACTGCCTGACACCTTCGAACAGGCCTGCGCGGAAGTTCCCCTTCAAACGCGACGCGGCGCCGTATTCTTTGATCGCGACGGCACGCTCAATGTCGACAATGGGCACCAACACAAGGACTTGGTTTGGCTACCGGGCGCCATCGAATCCATTCGGCGCACCAACGACGCCGGCGCGCTGGCAATTGTCGTCACCAACCAGGCCGGCATCGCGCGAGGACTCTACACGCGCGCGCAAATGGATGCGTTCCACGCTCAAATGCAGAGCCAATTGAGCGCGCACGGCGCCCACATCGACGCCTACTACCACTCGCCCTATCACGGCGATGGCGTTGTGGCCGAGTTCGCGTTTCACGATCATCCCGATCGCAAGCCCAAGCCGGGCATGCTGCGCCGAGCGCTCCTTGAGTGGCCGATCGATCCTGAGCGTTCCGTAGTGATCGGCGACCGCGACAGCGATCTGGAGGCCGCACGGGCAGTCGGACTGCGCGCCCATCGGGTCAATCCGGGGGATTTGCTCCCAACCGTCGAGAGCGCACTGTCAGCAACGCCGCCGAGGCGACAGATCGACACCTCATCGAGCCTCCGTCAGCGCGCCGCGCAGGCCAAAGCCTGGCTCTTCGACCGTGCGCTGCCGCTGTGGTGGAGCGCCGGCTTCGACCACAGAATCGGCTGCTTCCACGAGCGCATGAGCTTGGACGGCGAACCGGTCGATATGGACCGACGCATCCGCGTGCAAGCACGCCAAACCGCCGTGTTCGCGCGCGCCGGCCGACTAGGATGGAGCGGTCCATGGCGTGAAGCCGTGAATGCGGGCCGCCATGTGTTGCTCTCCCGCGGAATTCGCGCGGATGGCGGCACACGCTTCAAGCTCGACAACAACGGTGACCCGACCGACAACCGGCGCGACTTGTACGACCTAGCTTTCGTCGTCTTCGGGCTCGCGGAAGCGGCGACAGCGCTCGGCGAAGACCGCGAGGCAATCAATGGCGCCGCATCGCTGATCAACTGGGCAGAGGCGAATTGGGTCCACACCCAAGGCGGCTTCTCCGAAGGCGAGATCATGCCCGCGACGCCGCGGCGCCAGAATCCGCACATGCACGTTTTTGAGGCGCTGCTCTCGCTTTTTGAAGCCAGCGGCGAGAGCAAACATCTCGATGGCGCCAGCGCCATCGCGGGCCTCTTTCGCAACCGATTCTTCGATGCCCGCCACGGCGCATTGCCGGAATATTTCGACGACGCCTGGCGCCCGGTCGAGGGCGAGGACGGCAAGATTTGCGAACCCGGCCACGAGTTTGAGTGGAGCTGGCTGTTGCACCGCTGGAACGCACTAGGCGGCGGCGACATGGGCGACGTCGCCGAGCGCTTGCGCGTCCACGCCGAAATTTACGGTCTCGACCATGACACCGGCATCATTTTCGATGAGATCTTCCTTGACGGTCGCGTGCGAACCGCCAGCTCGCGCCTTTGGCCGCACGCCGAGCGCCTCAAAGCGAACCTCGCTCGCTACGAGCGCACCCGCGACCCCCTTGCCGCAGCGGCGGCATCTCAGGCATCCGAAGTGCTGATGGACTTCTGCGCTGCGCCGACCCCCGGCGTGTGGCGCGAGCGGCGAGACGCGCAAGGCGTCTACATCGCCGAAGATGCGCCCGCATCGAGCCTCTACCATATCATGTTCGGGATGTACGAACTCATCCGCGTGGCCGACAACCTCGACAAATAAGCGGATAGAAGGCGGCCAATCCGACTTGATGCGGATCAGCCGCACTATGCGGGCAAAGGAGCCCCGCATCACATGTCCGCCTCGTCCCGCCTCGGCCTGCCCTACCTCGCCGCCGCCCAGGCGCAGAAGCACGTCACCGTCAATGAAAGCCTGCTTCGCCTTGATGGGCTTGTACAGCTGACGGCGGCATCCGCCACAACAGCGGCGCAGCCGGCGTCGCCGCTCGATGGCGACATCTACATTCTGCCCACGGGCAAAACCGGCGCTGCGTGGGGCGCTATGGCAGACGGGGCGCTTGCCTATTATCGCGACGGGGTTTGGGAACAACTCACGCCCAAAACCGGCTGGCGGTGCGTCGCGGTCGATACGCAGACGCTCTATGTGCGCGGCGCCAGCAATTGGTGGAGTGCTGCCGCCAACAACGAACGACGACTGCTCTACACGCCAGGGGGCGATGGCGTCGTATCGATCTATCGCATCGAAACGACGCGCGTGCAAAACCCGCGCACGGCGGCCATTTCCTCCATCAGCGGCGACACGATCACACTCACCACCAGCGATGCGGGCCTCTTTTTCAACAACGCGCTGATGGCGAACGTCAGCTACGCGCGAATTTGGAATACGACGAAGAACCCTGACCAATCAGCCTGGGTCAAAGCACAGCCGGCGGCGAACCAACTGCAAGTCGTCAGTGCGGCCTCTCTCTCGGGCTGGACCGCGGGAGAAACCGTCCAGATCGGCGACCCAACCGATCAGACGCCCAATCGTTGCATCGCACTCGACATCTCGCCAATGATGCAAACCGTCCTTGGTCGAGTATTTCGCCAATCCGGCGTGCTCGCGAAGGTGCAGGCGCAAGGCGTGAGCGTTCAAGCTCAGTCGGATTTGAGCGAGGCGGGTATCACTGGATCATTCCAGACCATAAAGAGCTTCACGGACGGCGCGCTAAACGTCGGGCAGATGATCATCCCTTGTTCGCAGCTCTCGCCCATCTCCAACTCCAACCTGGTGTTCTTCCGCGAGAGCGTGACTGGAACAGCGATGGCCGTCGCTTCCGCCAGCGTTGTCGCGCTCCTGGTCTAGTCAGCTCAATACGAAATCGCCCATTCGTCCATCCAGGGGCGCGCCGCAACTTCACCTGCGAAGCGATAGGCATAGCGGTGCTGGTTCATGCCGAGCCATTGATAATGGTTGGCGAAGTCCAACGTATGCACATTTTCGGTGTCGCACTGGCAGGCTGACGCGGGGCATGGGCGAGGGCCGTCGCGAAATTGGATGAAGGGCGATTCCGACAAGTCGCCCAAGACCACGCCGTGATCGGCGCCCCCGCACGGTCGCACTTGCCCAAGCGGATCGACATAGAGGTACTTGAAGCCGGCGTTGCAGAGCCCTGGCCGCTTCAGATTCAAGAGAAACTCGAAATCGTGCCGCGAATAGATGACGCGTCGCAGAATAGCGCGCTCTTCGGGCGTGTAAGCGCTCGGATAGTGTCGGCCTTCGAACTCGCCGATATAGGGCTGCACGAAGTGAATGAGGCCGGCGGCGGCGAAGCGCGCCTTGTTGCGTTCCATCTCCCCCATAAGCGGAGGATAAGCCACCGACATCGTGACCAAGTCATAGCTCTCGCTTAGTTCGAGTGCGGCGGCGATCCACCGCTCGGCATTCGACACTTCCGTGGGGTGGAAGCTCGCGACCAAGGCGATCTTCTCCCGAGCGATGCCTTCAAGCGCACGTTCGTATTGCCTGGGCGAGACGCTCAGATTGGTGATCAGGTTGATGATCGCAATCCGATCCGAGGCCGCGAGCATGTGAGCGCCGCGCACCAGCGTCTTGGAGACGAAAAACTCGCCGCCGACGCCAATGCGCACGTTGGCTTTGAAATTCACGCGGCAGAGGTTCTCGATAATGCGCAGATAGCGCGCCTCGTCCCAAGCGCTGGGGCCCCTGCCTTCAGGCGGTGCATGACCGGCGATGCAGTAGGGGCACTTAAAATTGCAGATCGGGTAGTCGGTGTAGAAGCGAACGCTGATGACCGAATCTGGGGTGGCACTCATCCCGACACATGCCCGTAATCGCCCGAAGGTTGCAGCAAAACTCCCCGAGGTTCCTTGTGCCCGCCACCGCCTAGACGTTGCATTCAGCGCGGGCTAGGCCACGGCTGTGGCCCGCGCCGACATCATCGTCATCACCCATAACTGCGCCCAGTGGCTGCCGCGCATGAGCGCCGCGCTGGCGGCGCAGACTGAACAGGACTTCCGGCTGATCGTCTTTGACAATGGGTCAAAGCCTGAAGAACGGCCCGCCAGATCAATGCTACCGCAGGGCGCCTCGATCATTTTCAGCGCCGACAATCTGGGCTTCGCCGAGGCCAACAACCGCGCCGCGCGCGAAGGGCAGTCGCCGGTCTTGGTGTTTCTCAATCCAGATGCATTTCCCGAGCCAGACTGGCTGCGCGTGCTCCTGCAAACCTTGGGTGGCCACCCTGGCGCCGCGGCCATCGGCTCCACACAAATCCGCGCTGACGATCCCGACGTGTTCGACGGCACAGGCGATGTCCTGCACGCAAGCGGCATCGCCTACCGGTCCAATTTCGGCAGGCCGCGCCCGCGTCGTGGGTCAGTCGCGCCGCTCGGCGAAACCTTTGGCGCATGCGCAGCGGCAGTCGCGGTGCGGCGCGATGCCTTCGAAGCAGTCGGCGGATTCGATGGGCGATACTTCTGCTACTTCGAAGACGTCGATCTCTGCTTTAGATTGCGGCTCGCGGGATGGCGCATCCTGCAGTCGCCGGAAGCCATCGTTGCCCATGTAGGCGGCGGGGTGCTCGGAAAGCGCTCTGCCTTCAGCGATTTCCACGGCGCACGCAATCGAACTTGGACCTTCATAAAATGCATGCCGCCGGAATTGTTCTGGCCGTTGCTGCCGCTGCATTTGGCGGCCTGCACCGCAGCCGCTACCTGGGCTTTGATACGAGGACGCGGCTTTAGTGGCTGGAGCGGCTTTGTTGCCGGCCTCATCGGCTGGGGCGTCATGTGGAAAACGCGCCGGTCCCTCCAGTCCGAGCGGCGCGCGTCGGCATTCGCCATCGCACGCGTGCTCGCGTGGAACCCCCTGGTGCTGAGAGACAGGCGCGCTGTTATCCGGCGCTCAAGGTCTCAGCCTACGCGCTCGTAGCTTCTGATATCCAACTGCGCGGGACCGAGCGGACTTTCAATCGTCAGCCTCAGCGGCGCGGCGAAACCGCCCTGTTCCGGCAACGCGAACCACACATCTGCAGACGGCACGCGCGCTCGATCGAAGTCAGCGGAAAACCCTGAGATCGGCTCGTATCGCATGGTGCAATTGAGCGCCGGGCCTTGATAACCCCCGCCGTTGAATGCGCCCTGCCCGCGCGGCGCCACCGACAAGCGATAATGCTGGCGACCGTCGAAGATGAGCGCCGCGCCGCGGCACCCGCGCGCCGTCCCAATCTGACGGCCGAGCGACAGCAATCCGCTTAAGGGGTCGAACGAAGCTGACCGCTGCTCCGGCGTCGCCTCTAGCCGCCCCGAATCCCCAAAGCGAGGCGAAGCCTCCGCGCGAACGCCTGAGGCGTCACGGATCATTTGAATGCGCCTGAATTTGCCGGCGTAGGCGTGAGATATGTCATACCGCGACCAAGCCAGTTGCCCGCCGGCCAGCGCACCCCCCGTCGTCGCCGTGATCTCCGTCTGATCGAAAAGCCGTGCCAACCCCGAGGTTCTAATGCCGCCACGTACAACATAGCGTGTCGGCGTCGTCGCAACTTCGTAGTTGGCCTCGCCAAGGACGACGACGTTGAGCACCGCAGCTTCGTAGCGCAGGCGAACAGTCTCGGCGCGCGCGGGGGCCGCAAGACCAATGCAGACCAAGAACGCTGCCGCAGCACGAATCATCATGATAGCTTCCGACGTCCATCGCACGCCGGTCACCGCGCAAATCGTCGCTGTCAGAGTAACTCTAGTAGAGTTCGTGCGTAAGCAGCAATTCAGTGAGCTGCGGATTCGCATCGTCGACAAAGGTGAGGCCGCCGCCGCTATAACTGACAGGCGTCACAGTAACCGGCTGAACCACGGGGGCTGGCGCGGGCGCAGCAGCCGCCACCGGCGCAGGCGCAGACACCGGATCTGTGAAGCCAAGCCGTAAGTCAGGCTCGCGCGCGCGCACATAAGTGGGCGGCGTTGGCGAGAACGTCACCATGCCGTCGCTCAGCGCCAAGGTGCGAACATGTTCGATGCGAGCGTCCGTCGCCGCCTTCGTGATCTCCAGCGAAGCCGAAGTTTGCGCAAGCTCGGCCTGGATGGAGCTAATCTCAGCCTCAGAGAGAGGCGCAGGATAAGCTGGAAGCAACGCGTAGGGATCGTCGCTGCGCCGGGCGTTGGAGTCGCCGCCAAAAGCCAAGCTCGTGCCGATAAGGCCGCCAAGGCCCGCGGGTGAAAACACCGTGACCGCGAGAATGCTCGCCGCGATGCCGGTCAGGCCTGACTTAACAACCGTGTCGCGAACTTCTTCGCCGAATGGCCGCTCAACCATGGTCACGCTCCCGCTCGCGCTCAAGGCGCGCTCGTCCCCGAAAGACAGGCTTCTCCCGCTGGGGGCAGCTGTCTTTACACGCCTTAACGGTAACAAAGCCTAAAAATCCCCTGGCCACAAGCGCTATTAGATCAGATCTCGATGACGTTGCTGAAATGCGCGAAAGCACGCCGACGCCCATTGCCGGCCGCCGCCGTCCGTGACAGAGCCCAGCAGCCGATGAAGACCTTCGACCCCGGCGCCATCATGCGCGCGGCGTTTTTCGCCGTTCTGCCGCCGGTCGCAGCGGGCGGCGGGTTGGCCATACCCGTGCTGCTGAGCGCTGCAGGATTATTCCAGCTGCGACCAGCGCTCCTGCTGGGCGTCATCAGACAGCCTTCCATGTGGCTGATTACGTTGGTGCTTTTCGGCGCATGGATGGGCGCCACCCTGCTCTGGTCCCCCGCCTCCGGCACCGCCCAAATGGGCAAGCTCGGCGCCATTGTCGCCTTGGGACTCCTGTTTGCGAGCGCCGCAGGCGTTGAGCCGACACGCGGGCTGACCCGCGCGGCGGGGGTGGCGGCGTTTGCTGTACTGGCTTTGTTGCTGGCCATCGAGGCCTTCGCCGACATGCCTTTCATCAGATCGGCGCAACCCGGCATAGAGCCGGGCCACCTCGCATCGACGCTCACCCGCGGCGGAACCGTTCTTCTGGCGCTGACCTGGGGAGCGGCGGCGGCGCTCGTCCTCGATGACCGGCCCAACGCCGCAAGGGTAGCCCTCGCCGTAAGCGCCATCATGACCGTGCAGTTTGATCAGTGGGCGTCCCTGGTTGGGTTCGTGGCGGGCTTGGCCGCTTATGGCCTGGCCTACGCCGCGCCACGCGTAGCGTTGTGGACGGTCAGTGGAGGCCTAGGGCTCTGGGCGCTCGCCGCGCCGTTCGTGACCCCCCTCGTATTGTCTAATCCACGCCTCGTAGACGGGCTGCCGGCCAGCTGGGCCCATCGCGCCCAGATCTGGGCCTACGCTTGCGAGAAAATCCGCGCCCAGCCCTGGTTGGGATACGGGTTCGACGCCGCGCGCCATGCCGACCAGCGTATTCCGCTCCACCCCCACAGCGCCAGCCTGCAAATCTGGTACGAGCTTGGCGCCGTCGGGGCTCTGCTCGCCGCCGCTGTCTTGCTGGCCGCTGGCGCAACACTAGCGCGCGCCCTGCGCCACGAGCGGACCGCAGCGGCGGCCGCCGCCGCAACCATCGCCTCGCTAGGCCTCGTCGCCAACGTGAGTTATGGCGCCTGGCAGGAATGGTGGATCGCGACCATCTTCGCCGCCGCGGCGCTGGTGGCGGCGCTTTCTGATACGCCGAAGCGATCGATAGATTTTGCCCTCAACAATTTTACCAAGCCCAAGCCATGACATCTGTTCTCGTAACAGGCGCCGCCGGTTTTATCGGCTTCCATCTGGCGCAGCGCCTGTTGGCGGAAGGCCACGCTGTAGTCGGCCTCGACAATCTCAACGACTACTACGACGTTAGCTTGAAGCGCGCGCGCTTGGCTGAACTCAAGAAAGACCCGAACTTCAGTTTCGCCGAGATTGACCTCGCCGACGCTGCGGCGCTTTCAACCTTGTTCTCGCAAAACAACTTCGCCCTTGTGCAGCACATGGCAGCACAAGCCGGCGTGCGCTACTCACTGCAGAACCCGCAGGCCTACGTGCGCTCAAACCTCGATGGCTTCGTCAACATCTTGGAGTGCTGCCGCCACAGCCGGGTGGGCCATCTCGTGTTTGCATCGTCGAGTTCGGTCTATGGCGCGGTGACCAAGACCCCGTTCTCCGTGCACCAGAACGTCGACCACCCCTTAAGCCTCTACGCAGCCACCAAGAAAGCCAACGAGCTTCTGGCCCATTCCTACGCCAATTTGTACAACATTCCCTGCACCGGCCTGCGCTTCTTCACCGTCTACGGACCATGGGGACGCCCCGACATGGCG
>CAYRHK010000050.1:0-11908 GCA_964423825.1 uncultured Terricaulis sp.
CGCTTCCGGCGGTCCATTTCGAGGCGCTTCGATCGAAGCCATGGCCGCGGCCACCCCCGAGCAAGCCTGCGCACATCCGCGCTGGAGCATGGGGCGAAAGATCTCTGTCGACAGCGCCACCCTGATGAACAAGGGCCTGGAACTGATCGAGGCGGCTTATCTTTTTGATTTACCAGAGAAAACAATCGATATCATCGTGCACCCCCAGAGCATCGTACACAGTCTGGTGCACTATCGCGATGGATCGGTGCTGGCGCAGATGGCTGCACCCGACATGCGCGTCCCGATTTCCTACGCACTAGCTTGGCCAGATCGGGCGGAGCTGGACACACCACGGCTGGAATTCGCAACCCTCGGCGCTCTGACCTTTGAGGCGCCCAACCTACACATCTTCCCAGCTCCGGGATTGTGCCGCTCGGCGTTGGCTACTGGGGCGGCTGCAACCACGGCGATAAGTGCTGCGAATGAAATCGCCGTCGAGGCGTTTCTCGAGCGCCGCATCGGCTTTCTCGACATTTGCCGGGTGGTGGAGGAAACTCTGGCTGCCCTTGACCGCTCGGGGGATTGGCGGATCGCAAAATCGCCTTCATCGTTGGATGAGGTAATCGCGGTGGATCAGGCTGCGCGGGAGGCGGCGCGCAGTATCGAGTTGAAGCTGACCGCGGCCTAACGGCCGATGGAAAAAACAGGTCGGCGGCGGAGGATAGAGGCAGACATGCCAGCGGTGATTACAGACTTACTGACCACAATCGTTTCCTTTGTCGTGGTCCTTAGTGTGGTGGTTTTCGTCCACGAGTTCGGACATTTTCGTGTTGGCCGCTGGTGCGGCATGGCGGTGAAGAGTTTCTCGATCGGCCTGGGCTCGGAACTATTTGGTTGGACCGACCGCCATGGAACGCGCTGGAAGATTTCCAGAATCCCATTGGGCGGTTTCGTGTCGTGGGTCGATGACACCGACGGTTCAAGCACACGCCCGCCCAGTGAGGAAGACCGTGCCTTGAGCGCAGAGGAGGCGCGAAAACTTGGGCACTTCCGCGCCATGCCGCTTTGGAAGCGGGCGATCACCGTGGCCGCAGGCCCGATCGCCAACTTTGTGTTCGCAGTCTTTGCCTTTGCGGTACTGGCGCTCGCAATGGGCAGAGACGCCACCGACATCGACACCATTCCCGCCAGGATCGCGCAGGTTTCATCGAACAGTCCAGCCGCTGGGGCAGGGCTTGAAACAGGAGATATTATCCGCTCCGTCGATGGGCAGACGATCTCTTCATTCTCGGACTTGCAGCAAGCGATAGCGAACTCGCGCCAACGCGAACTGGCCCTGGAGGTTGTCCGCGGCGACGAAACCCTGCGAATGACTGTGACCCCCAGAGAACAAGGGGGGCGGCGCCTCCTAGGAGTGTCAGGACCTCTCGTCCTTCCGTCCGAACGCGTCGTAGAGACTTACAGACTGAGCGAGTCGATTGCAGTCGGAGCGAGCAACACCTGGGGAATTGTCGCACAAACCGGCGCCTATCTGTGGCGAGTCATAACGGGTAGAGAGTCCGGCGATCAGATCGCTGGCGTGATCGGAATCGCCAACGCCTCCGGTCAGGTCGCAACCTCCGCGTTGAATGCGCCGGGGGCCTCCGGCGGGGAACGGATCAAGTTGCTTGCGCTTTCGCTGCTCAGTTTAGCGGCGATGCTCTCCGTGGCTGTGGGTATCGTCAACTTACTCCCCATCCCGGTCCTCGACGGGGGCCATTTGGTTTTTTATGCCATCGAAGCGGTGAGGGGCGGACGGCCTCTGCCGGCGGAGGCGCAAGAATGGGCCTATCGAGCCGGATTCGCGGTAATGGCGAGCCTTTTCCTGTTTGCGACCTGGAATGACATCACACGTCTATTTCCAGGCGCCCATTAACAGCGGCTTGTCCTTGTCTTTCGCGCCCGGATGGGCTCATACAGAACGCGGCGCTGGGGAGCGCCAGCTAGCGTCGAGGGCGTAATGAAGCGGGTTCTGCGGGATTTCGTTCTCGGCGCGGTTTCAAGCGTCGCTGTTGTAGGCGGCGCCGGTGGGGTGCTGCTCGCTGTTGCAGGCGATGCCTACGGCCAAGAGGGCGCCAATCAACCGACGCCGCGCCCCTCAGGGGTAGCGATCCGCAGGATCGTGGTGGAAGGCAACCAGCGCATCGAACCGGCGACCATTTCGTCCTATCTGCTGGTGAGGCCTGGCGACACCTTCGATCCTGAGCGCATCGACCTATCGCTCAAGACGCTGTTCGCCACGGGGCTCTTCGCCGACGTGCAGATCGAACAACGAGACGCGGATCTGGTAGTCTCCGTTATCGAAAACCCGGTGATCAATCGCGTGATCTTCGAAGGGCTAAGAACGCTCGACGAAGAAGACCTCGAGGAAGAGGTTCAGGCGCGTCCACGCTCAGTGTTTACCGCTGCGCGCGCCCAGGCCGACGTGCAGCGCATCATCGAAGTTTATCGCCGCGCCGGGCGCTTTGCCGCGCAAGTGACGCCGCAAGTGCGAGAGCTTGACCAGAATCGTGTCGACCTCATTTTCGAAGTCGACGAAGGTCCGGTCACCGGCGTCCGCAACATCAACTTCATTGGCAATGAGGAGTTCTCAGACCGTCGGCTGCGTGACGTTATCGTCACCGCGGAATCGAGCTGGTGGAACTTCTTCCAGAGCAATGACAACTACGATCCCGATCGACTGGAGTATGACCGAGAGCAGCTGCGTCAGTACTACAGCAATCGCGGATATGCGGATTTCCGTGTTGTATCGGCTGTCGCTGAACTGACGCCCGATCAGGAGGACTTCTACATCACGTTCACGGTCGATGAAGGCGTCCGTTACGAATTTGGTGAAATTCGAGTTCAGACCGAACTGAACCGGCTCCCCGAGTCGCTGCTGCTTGCGGCCATTCCCATCCGAAGCGGGACGGGGTTTCGTGGCGATCTCATCGAGGACGCCATCGACTCCATGAGCTATGTGGCGGGTTCAGTCGGTTACGCCAACGTGGACATCGTCCCGGTCATCGAAAGGGATCGCGAGAACCGGGTGGTGAATATCACGTTTGAGGTGAATGAGGGGCCGCGTGTCTTCATCGAGCGCATCAACATTGTAGGCAACGGGCGCACGCTCGATCGCGTTATTCGTCGCGAGATGTTGGTGAGCGAGGGGGACGCATTCAACCGGGTGCTGCTCGATCGGTCACGTCAGCAAATTCGGGCGCTGGGCTTCTTCGAGAACGTGACCGTTGAAGAGCAGGACGGCTCTCAACCCGATCGCTCCGTTGTCAACGTTACGGTAGAGGAGCGTTCGACCGGAGAATTGGCGTTCGCCGCGGGCTATTCGTCGAACGAGAGTTTCCTTTTCGACGTGACGATTACTGAACGCAACCTGCGCGGTCGCGGCCAATTCCTTCGGCTGCGCGCTTCGAGCAGCCAGCAGCGCCAGCAAGTCGATATCCGCTTCGTTGAGCCGCGCTTCATGGGACGCACCATGTCGGCGGGCTTCGATCTCTACTCTCTGCGTACAGATTTCCTGTCGCAGTCGTCCTTCGAAAACCAATCGACAGGCTTTGGACTGCGCACAAGCTTCCCCGTCTCCGAAAGGACGAGCCTCGGCCTGAGTTATTCGTTGGTGCTGGATGACACCCAGATCCAAGGTGGCCTTGTCGATCATGACAATGACATCAGCACCGACCCAATTGACCAGTGTGACATCGCCAACCCGGTACGACCGATCCTCTGCGACCAGGAAGGATCGTTCCTCACGTCCCTTATCGGCGTGACCGTCAATTGGGACCGGCGCAATGATCCAATCCGCGCCACCCGTGGCTACGACTTCCAGTTCAGTCAGAACATCGCTGGCATCGGCGGCGAGGTGAATTACTTCCAGGCTGAACTGGAGGGCGGCGTCTATTACGGCCTCTGGGGTGGGTTCCGAGCCACGTTCCGCGGTTCGGCGGGCTTTATCGACGGATGGGGCGGCGACGACATCCGCATTAATGACCGCTTCTTCAAGGGCGGATCGAGTTTCAGGGGCTTTGACGTCGCCGGGATCGGACCACGCCAACTCCAGGTCAACAACACCACCGGCGAACTTGAGGCCACCGGCGATGCGCTGGGCGGCAATATGTACGCTATCGGGACCCTGCAACTGGACGTTCCGCTGCCGTTGCCAGAGTCCTTTGCGTTGGGTAGCGCCCTGTTTGTCGACTTCGGCACACTCGGCAACGTGGATTCGGCCAGCCGCAGAACAATTGCATTTGATAGCGACAGCAGCCTTATTGTTGACGATGATCCAAGCTTGAGAGTGGCTGCTGGCATTTCGGTGTTCTGGGATTCTCCCTTTGGTCCAGTTCAGTTCGATTTTGCTCGGCCGCTCGAGTACGAGGAATACGACCGGCGCGAAGAGTTCCGGTTCTCGACAAGAACGAACTTCTAATTGTGGGCTCCAAGGAGAACGCCTAATGCGTTTGTTTAGTTTTGTGTTTGCGGCGGCCCTCGCGGCCACCGCGCTGTTGGTGACGCCTGATGCTCTGGCTCAGCGCAACCGCGGGCAATCCACGACAGCAGTCGTCGTAAATTATCAACGAGTCGCCGCGGAATCGGCTCTGGGCCGTGACATGCAGACGAAGCTCCAGCAAATCCGCGCTCAAATCACCGCTGAGGCGCAAGCGCTGCAACCGGAAGGCAATTCCATCGAAGCTGAACGCCAGCGCCTGGCCCAGGCCACCCGCAACCTCAGCGCCGAGCAGATCCGCAACCATGCCACCTACGGGCCGCAGTTTGAGGCGCTTGGCCAACGCTTGCAGCAATTCCAAGCAAGGACCAGCGGCCTGCAAGGCGATCTTGAATGCAGCCAAATCTTCGCTTTGCGGGAGTTCCAGCGGGTCGTCCAGCCCGTCGTCCGAGGCATCATGGAAACGCGTGGCGCGGGCATTGTTCTTGACGCTGCGAGCACTCAGTACGTGGCGCCGGAGTTCGATGTCACCTCGACTGTGATCCAGCAGCTGGACCAAAATCAATCCACCCGCACGCTGAACGTTACACGTCATGGCGTCGCCGAATGCCAAACCCAAGCCGGCTAGTGGCCTCAAGGCAGCGTGACATCGGGCTCGGTCTGCGCCAGCATACCTAGCGCATGATTGACGTTCGCTTTTACGATGCGCTCGGGCCCTTCCCGGCCCGAGCGCTGGCCCTCCAACACGAGATTGGTGGCGATGCTGATGCCGCCGTCTATTCGGCGGCGCCCGCAGACCGCGCCGGTGAGCGCGACATTTGTTATTATGAAGGCCGGCGCGGCGTCATTCTGGAAGCTGCCGCCGCTGCATGCGTTATCGCGCCGTCACTCGCCCACCTGGCGCCCAACGCACGAGCACTGATTCTAGCGGAGCGCCCGCGAGCTGCTTTCGCCAGGATAGTTCCTTTGCTCCACCGCGAACGACGCTTCGGCGCTGCCTCCGTGGCGATCGATCCAACGGCGCACCTCGAATCCAACGTTCGTCTGGGACCTGGCGTAGCCATCGGCGCTGGCGCTCAGATTGGCGCCGATAGTGAAATTGGCCCGAACGCCGTTGTT
The DNA here is from genome assembly GCA_964423825.1 of uncultured Terricaulis sp. Lineage (GTDB taxonomy): Bacteria > Pseudomonadota > Alphaproteobacteria > Caulobacterales > Aquidulcibacteraceae > Vitreimonas. Next base: position 5,579 of record CAYRHK010000050.1, read on the forward strand.
GGCCCCGGCGTGACAATTGGCAGACGTTGCAAAGTTGGGGCCGGTGTCTCGCTGTCGTTCGCACTCGTCGGCGACGAGGTTACGGTCCTCGCTGGTGCTGTCATCGGCGAACAGGGTTTCGGCGTGGCAGGAGACGCTTCGGGTCCCGTGGACGTTCCCCACCTAGGGCGCGTGATTGTCCAGGACAGGGTAACGATTGGCGCCAACTCCACCATCGATCGCGGCGTTTTCGACGACACGATCATCGGCGAGGGGAGCAAAATCGATAACCTCTGCCATGTCGCTCATAATTGTGTGCTGGGACGGGGCGTGTTGGTGGCGGCGTTTGCGGGAATATCAGGCTCAACGATTGTCGGCGACGGTGTCACAATGGGCGGCCGCGTCGGCGTGGCGGACCATAGGAAGATTGGTCATGGTGCTACCATAGCTGGCGGCGCGGCCGTATTTCAGGACGTCCCGGCTGGTGAAGTGTGGAGTGGCTATCCCGCCAAACCGCTGCGAAAATGGCTGCGGGAAGCAGCATGGCTCAGCCGCAAAGCTGCAGGGGCGCGCAATGAAGGCGAATGACTTGACTACCGGCAAGGCGGTCGGAGGCGCGATCGAAATCGGCGAAATTCTGCAGCGCCTGCCGCATCGATACCCGTTTCTATTGATCGACCGTGCGGTTGACTACCTCGCCAACACCTCAATCCGCGGGATCAAGAACGTAACGATAAACGAGCCGTTCTTCCCGGGTCACTTTCCCGGCGCGCCTGTCATGCCGGGCGTACTGCAGATCGAGGCGCTCGCACAGACCGGTGCGCTGCTCATGTCAAAAACGCTCGAAGCCGACATCTCCAAGCATCTCATCCTGTTCATGTCAGTTGAAAACGCGCGCTTCAAGCGCCCGGTCATGCCCGGCGACGTGATGGAAATGCCGGTTGAAGTGCTCTTCCAGCGCCGCAACATCTTCAAGTTCCGAGGGCGCGTGGAAGTTGGCGGCGAACTGGCTACAGATTGTGAATTTGCGGCGATGAAGGCGGATCGGCCATGAGCGCCAAAGTCCATTCGACAGCGGTGGTTGATAGCAGCGCTGAGTTGGGCGAAGGCGCCGAGGTGGGCCCTTTTTGCGTCATCGGGCCAAACGTCAAGATTGGTGATCGTTCGCGCCTCATCGCGCACGTTTTCATCGAGAGCCACACCCAGATCGGCAAAGACAACACGGTCTTCCCGTTCGCCGGGCTCGGCGGCACGCCACAAGACCTATCCTACAAGGGCGAGCCTACGTTGTTGGTGATCGGCGACAACAATGTGATCCGCGAGCACGCAACCCTGCATCGCGGAACGACACGCGGGCGCTCCGTAACCAGCATCGGCAACAATTGCCTGATCATGGGCAATTGCCATGTCGCCCACGATTGTCAGGTTGGCGACAACGTCATCATGGCGCAAACCGCCACCATCGGCGGCCACGTGAAAGTCGGCGACTTCGCCTTCTTAGGCGGCTTGTCAGGGGTCCACCAACATGGCCGCGTCGGCCACCACGCCTTTGTCGGCGCCTCAGCGTTGATGACCACCGATCTAATTCCTTTCGGTTCCGCCATCGGAAATCACGCGCATTTGGGCGGCTTGAATGTCGTTGGCCTTAAGCGACGCGGGTTCACGCGCGAAGAGATCCACGATCTGCGGGCGGCGTATCGCCTGCTTTTCGCAGAGGAGGGCACCTTCCAAGAGCGCGTCGAGGATTGTGCGGAAATCTATGCCAGTAATCCGCACGTCATGGAGATCGTGAACTTCGTGCGCGCTGACGCGGCGCGTCCGCTCTGCATGCCACGCGATTAGGCCCATGCAAGCTTGGCGCAAGCTAGGTATCATCGCTGGCGGCGGCGAACTGCCCGTGGCGCTAGCGGAACACTGTGCGAGCACGAGCGCTCCTTACTTCGTCGCCAGGATCGCACCATATGCCCACCCGATGCTTGATTCCCACCCCGGGGCGACGCACGGGCTTGGCTCGATGGGCGCACGCATGGAGGCGCTGCGCGCCGCCGGTTGCGATGCGCTCGTCTTGATAGGGCAGGTGCCGCGCCAAGATCCGCGCAGCTTGCAGCTGGATCGCGGCGCAATTGATATGCTTCCTGATTTGCTCGCAGCAGCGCCCCAAGGCGATGACGCACTCTTGCGCGCGGTGATGACCGCCCACGAAAAAGCCGGGTTCAAAATCATCGGCGCTGAGGAGGCGATGGCGGACTTGCTCGCCTCGCCCGGTCCTTGGGGCGCGCATGCGCCCGGCGAAGCAGCGATGTTGGATATCGTGAAAGCCGCCAAGAGCGCGGCGGCAATCGGCGCCATGGATATCGGGCAGGGTGTGGTTGTGTGCGATGGCGTGGTCTTGGCAGTGGAGGCGCAGGAAGGCACCGACGCGATGCTGCGTCGAGTAGCCGAGCTTCCTGAGACATTGCGAGGGACGCCATCGGCACGTCGTGGCGTGCTGGCGAAGCGCCCAAAGCCGATACAAGAGCGACGGATCGATTTGCCGACCATAGGCGTGCGCACTATCGAGCGCGCTGCCGCAGCAGGCTTGGCGGGTGTCGCCGTAGAGGCCGGCGGCGCACTAGCTGTGCGCCGGCAGGCGCTGGTCGCTGCCGCTGATGCCGCAGGTTTGTTTGTCTATGGCTTCACGCCCGCGGAGATTGGGGAAGGGTGAGCGCGCGTGTATTCTTGGTCGCCGCGGAAGCCTCTGGCGATGCGCTGGGCGCTGACCTGGCCAAAGCGCTCCGTGAACGCCATCAGGGCCTCGAATTGATCGGCGTTGGGGGCCCCTTGATGGCGGCGGAGGGCCTACCTAGCCGCGTCGACACAAGCGGCCTCGCAGTGCTTGGATTCGTCGAGGGCCTATTGGCGTACAAACGCGTCAAGCGCGCCGTGGCCGACACCGTCGCCGCCATCATCGCAGCCCAGCCGCAATGCGTCGTGTTGATCGACTCCTGGGGATTTACGCTCCGCGTCGCCTTGGCGGTTCGTACAGCGGCCCCGGACATCAAACTCGTAAAATACGTTGGGCCACAGGTGTGGGCGACGCGGCCTGGTCGCGCGAAAACACTCGCGGCCGCCGTCGATCACCTCATCTGCATCCATGAGTTCGAGACACCATATTACGAACCGTTCGGTTTGCCGTGTACAGTGAGTGGCCATCCCGCACTTGGACGCTATCGACGTGGAGACAGTGCAGGGTTTCGCGCGCGGCATCACATAGCCGCTGACGAAAAATTGCTGCTGGTTTTGCCCGGGAGCCGCCATAGCGAGATAGCGCGCATCGGGGGCGTGCTTTGGGAGGCAGCGCAAATATTGGCGCACAAGCACCCAAATGTGCGGCTGGCGATGGTCGCGGCCGGCGCCGTCCAGCAGAATGCGGTTGTTCAAGCGCCGGCTACGGCCTTGGTTGTCGCCGAGCGCGAAAAAGAGGACGCATTCGCAGCAGCGCACGTGGCCCTCGCAGCATCCGGAACCGTCACGACCGAGGTCGCACTGCAGGGCGCCCCGCTCGTAATCGGCTATAAGCTCGGTTGGATCACATGGGCGATCGCGCGGCTGTTCTTGTTCCGCGCGAAGTTCGCCACGCTTATGAATATCGCCGCCAATCGCGAGGTCGCGCCCGAATTCCTGCAAACCCGGCTCACAGCGGCCAACCTCGCCGCCGCGACAACGCGCTTGCTCGATGACGAAGACGAACGCCAACGGCAAATCGCGGCTCAGAATGTAGCGCTCGACCTGATGGGCCGCGGCAATCCCCCCGCCGCAGAGATCGCGGCGCAGGCGGTGCTCGGCGTGCTCAACCGCGCGCGCTAAGCGGCATGTAGTTGCGCTTCGGCGCCCCGGTATACACTTGGCGGGGGCGACCAATTTTTTGCGATGAGTCTTCCATCATCTCAGTCCACTGCGCGATCCACCCAACCGTGCGTGCTACGGCAAACAGCACTGTAAACATCGAGGTCGGGAAGCCCATCGCGCGCAGCGTGATGCCAGAGTAGAAATCAATGTTGGGATAGAGCTTGCGCTGGACGAAATACTCGTCATTGAGCGCGATCTTTTCGAGTTCCATCGCGACCTTCAGCATCGGATTATCGGTGGCGCCGACCTCTTTGAGCACCTGATGGCAGAGCTTCTGCATCGCCTTCGCACGAGGGTCGTAATTTTTGTAAACACGGTGCCCAAAGCCCATCAGGCGAATGTCGGAGTTTGGGTCCTTCACCTTGGTGATGAAGTCAGGAATGTTTTCGGGCTTGCCGATCTGCTCAAGCATCTTGAGCGCGGCCTCATTCGCGCCCCCATGCGCCGGCCCCCACAAACACGCAATGCCTGAGGCAATGCAGGCGAAAGGATTGGCGCCAGATGAGCCCGCGAGACGCACGGTGGACGTTGACGCATTCTGCTCGTGGTCAGCGTGCAGAATCATGAACACATCCATTGCTCGCGCGAGTACGGGATTGACCTTGTAGTCTTCGGCCGGCACTGCAAAGCACATGCGCAGAAAATTGGACGCATAGTCGAGTTCATTGCGAGGGCTAACAAAGGGTTGGCCGATAGAGTACTTGAATGCGCGCGCAGCGAGAGTAGGCATCTTCGCGATCAGACGATGGCTGGCGATGGTGCGTTGCACGGGATCGTCGATGTCGGTGGAGTCATGATAAAACGCTGACAACGCTCCAACCGTACCCACCATGATCGCCATTGGGTGCGCATCGCGTCGAAAGCCTTCGAAGAACCGGTCAAACTGCGCGTGCAGCATGGTGTGATAGGTGATGTCTTTGGTGAAACGCTGCATCTCGGCTTCGTTGGGAAGTTCGCCATTCGCGAGCAAATAGCAGACCTCCAAGAACGTCGAGTGTTCTGCAAGCTGGTCGATGGGGTAGCCGCGGTAGAGCAGCACACCTTCGTCGCCATCGATGTAGGTGATCTGGCTCTCGCACGATCCCGTCGAGGTGAAGCCCGGATCGAAAGTGAACACCTTGCCGTCGGTGTAGAGCTTGCGAATGTCGACGACATCAGGGCCGACTGACCCGCCAAATACCGGAAGTTCAAGGCGCTTGTCGCCAAGAGTCAGCGTCGCCGACGCTTTCTTTGTAAGTTTGCTATCCATGGCCTACCTCAATCTGATCCGAAATCCGCGCCAGCGCTTCATCGCGGCCCAGCAACTCCAGCGCGAGGCCGAGATCAGGGGCAGGCGCCCCCCCAGTCAACGCCGCACGCAGGCCGGGGCCAATCTGCCCTAACCCAACGCCCTCATCGGTGGCAAAAGCCTTAAGAACCTTGCCTAGATGGGCGTGTTCCCAAGGTGCTTCGCCATCGAGTCGGTCGCGGAGGCGCGCAAGCCGCGCCCTGAACTCGTCGCTTATCAGTTGCTTTGCGGCGTCCGCCAGAACCAATGGCCGCTTGGCCAACACGAAGTGCGCCTGTTCTGCAAGTTCTGGAATGGTTTTGGCGCGCGTCTTGAGCGCCGCTGCCAGGTTCGTGAGCAACGCACTGTCAGCCGGGGTCTCACCCGAGGCGCTCAAATGCTCGGCCAATAGCCGCCCGAGACGCTTGTCGTCGGCTTGCGCCATGAAGTGGCCGTTCACGGAGTCAAGTTTTTTGAAATCGAGCCGCGCTGGACCCTTGCCTATCTGGGCGATCTCGAATTGCGCAATTGCTTCTTCCTTCGAGAGGATGTCGTCATGCCCAGGGCTCCAGCCGAGGCGTATCAAATAGGACGCAACCGCCTCGGGCAGATACCCCATCTCACGATACTCATGCACGGCCTGAGCCCCGTGGCGTTTCGAGAGCTTTTTCCCATCTTCGCCGTGAATGAGCGGCACGTGCGCAAATTGTGGGGGAGTCCAGCCCATCGCCTGAAAGATCGGAATCTGGCGGGCCGCGTTTGTGAGGTGATCGTCGCCGCGGATCACGTGGGTCACACCCATATCATGGTCGTCGACGACCACAGATAGCATGTATGTGGGCGTCCCGTCCGCACGCAGCAACACCAGATCGTCGATGTCGCGCGCTCTGATACGCACGTCGCCTTGGATGAGATCGGGGTTCACGACATCGCCTTGGTCAGGTGCACGCAGCCGCACCACGAATGGCGCTTTGGCCAACGAATGCTTTGCACCATCCCGATAAGGAGAGCGGAGCGCGCGTCCATCGGCATGAGCTGCGGCGCGCGCCGCTTCCTGCTCTTCCGAACTCATATAGCATCGGAAAGCCGTCCCACGCGCGATCATAGTCTCTGCGGCTTCTTGATGTCGGGCCGCGCGAGCGAACTGAAATGTGATCTCGCCGTCATGATCGAGGCCCAGCCAGCCTAAGCCTTCG
>CAYRHK010000051.1:0-11828 GCA_964423825.1 uncultured Terricaulis sp.
CATTCACCCGCTGGGCGCGAGCGGCGCGCTTGGACGCGGCGTTCTTGGCGGCAGAGGGCGAGGTCACAAGTATGCGCCGCTGGGTGATGATCGAAGTGCACTTGCTCGCGCTGATCCCGCTGTTCGCGGCGCTTATGGCGCGCGGCATCGGGGGGAGTTAGCGCCCAGTTGAGCGGTCCTCGGCCTAGCAGTATAGAGCGCTTGGGCCTATGAAATGGGGGTAGGGATGCGCGCCTTGGCTGCCGTGGCGACTGCGTTGGTCTTGTCGGCCTGCGGCCCGTTACCGTCCTTGCCGAGCGGCGGCGATCAAATGCTCGGCGCGCGCGACCTGCGTAGTATTCTAAGCGCGGGGCTGGTGTGGTGCTACAGCCCTGAAATCACTGGCGGGACTTGCACGCAGATCGAGCGCTTGGGCCGACTTGAGCGCGACGCTTTCTCGCTCAATCAGATATTCCTACTACCGTTCGGGGAGAACGTGTTGAAGGTGGAGTCGGTTCAGAACCTGCGCATCGAAGGCAATCGCGTCTGCACCAGTTTCGATCAGCAGCTGAACACCATGCGCTTCTACCTCGCTGGCTCCGATTCAGCTTCGATTGACGTCGGCGATCAATTGCTGCCGCAGGAGGCTGCCGATCAGCTGCGTCAAATCCTGCGTGATGAGCGCCAGCGTTCCGGCGATCCCGACGAAACCTGTTTCGGGTGGCGTGTCCATGGCCGCGGGCCCTGGCATCTCCAAGAGATCGACTATATCGACGGGGTCGCCCAGCCCGAAGCTGAGGCGACCATGATTATCCTCTATCCGATCAATACTTCAACGTTGCGCCTGCGTGGGCGCTGAGGTCGGCGCCTACCAAGGTGTGATCGAGTCGGCGACGCGCTGTCCCCAGTTCGGGCGCTGTACGGCGCTGATTTGACCGCGCCCGCCATACGAAATGCGCGCTTCGGCGATTTGGGTGTGATTGATGGTGTTGTCGCTGGTGATGTCTTCGGGGCGAATGACGCCGCTCACGGTCAGTTCGCGCAGTTCGCCGTTGATGCGCACCTCCTGACGCCCGGCGATCACCAAATTGCCGTTGGGCAGGCGATCCACGATCACCGCTGCGACAGTCAGTTCAATCTTCTCGGCGCGATTGATGGCGCCGGTTCCGTTGTGCTCGGAGTTGGAATTGGCCGCCACCATGGTGGCGGGATCGAAGGCGCTGCCGAACAGACCCCCTACCGTCTCCTCCAGCCCAAAGAAGTTGCTGACGCCCGCCGAAGTTGATCCATCGCGGGAGCGTCGCGATGAATTTGACACCTCTGCGCTGTCGTCGATTTCGATCGCAACCGTGAGAATGTCGCCGATCGTCGAGGCGCGCTGGTCGTTGAAAAACGAGCGTGAGCCTGAGCGCCACAGCGAGTTCGGAGCTGCTGGTTCGTAGGCTACCGGGGCAGGCGTCGGCATCGTGTCGTAACCGCTTCCGGCGAGTGGTTCAGGCGATTGCACGGGACTCAGTAGCGGCGGGCGCGCGGCGCGCAAGGTTGCGTCGTATGTCGCGCCCGCGACGCGGCGCGATGCATCGTATGCGGCGCCCGGCGCAGCCAATGCGTCTTGCGCCAGATCGCCAGTATCGACACTGGCGCACGCCGTGGCGCTGGCGGCGAACGCAAGCGTTGCAAGTGCGCGGAAATGGCGGTCAGCGGTCATGGTGCTCCTTCACGGCGAGGCGCGCGCGGCGCCCGGTCCGGTTACGACGGCGTCGATGGTTTGATTTGAGGTGGTGTTGAGCACGCGGACGCTCTGCCCAAGTCCGGCGTCTTCGAGTGCGCGCCCGCGCAGGGTCAGCGCCAAGCCTGGCGCCTCGTACACGAGCGTGATGGGCTGGCCGCGGCGCACTATGGCGTCGGCCACGCTGCGTCCGCCGCCCTCGGGTGGCAGCGTCGCGCGTGCGCCGCCCGGGCGCACGACACGAACGCTTGTGACGCCTTCAGGGGGCGTCCACTCAAGCCCAGCTGCCGAAGCGACCGCGGTCAACACCGGAATAGCGAGGGAGGACACTTGTCCCGCTGGGGGCGCCGGCGCGATCGCACGTCCTGCAATGTCGGCGCTTACGCCGTCGAAGACATCGCCCAGCGTAACGGCGGGACCGCTCGCCTCGATGTTCGCGCGCAGCGTGACGGGATTGGCGAATGCAGCAGCGCCCAAGAAGAAATAGGCGCACGCCGCGACGCATAGAAGACGCATCATGGTGGTTGTCCTCAACGCAATTGCGTCGCCGCCTGCAACATCTCGTCGGCAGCGGTGACCACGCGTGCGTTCATTTCATAAGCGCGCTGCGCGACGATGAGGGCCGAGATTTCTTCGACCGCGTTGACGTTTGAGTTCTCGAGATAGCCTTGCATGAGCGTGCCAACCCCCGGGGAGCCGGGAGTCGCAGTGTTGGGCGAGCCGGAGGCGGGCGTCTCAAGATAGAGGTTGTCGCCGATGGCCTCGAGGCCAGCGGGATTGATGAAGGTGGCCAGTTCGAGTTGACCGACTTGTTGGGGTTCGGGCTGGCCCGTCAGCGTGACTTCCACGATGCCGTCGCGGGTTATGTTTACGGCGCTGGCTTCGGCGGGAATGGTGATGGCGGGTTCGATGGCGTAGCCATCGGCGGTGACGAGTTGCCCGTCGGCGTTGATCGCCAGGTTGCCGGCGCGGGTATAGCCCGTCTGCCCTGAAGGTAATGTCACCTGCAAGAAGCCGCGTCCGTTGATGGCAAGATCGTAGGGGTTGCCCGACTGGCTGATATTGCCTTGCACGGCGACGCGCCCGACGACGACGGCGCGTACGCCAACGCCGATCTGAATGCCGAGCGGCAGGATCGCACCCGACGCCGACGAGGTTGAGCCCGGACGTTCCAAGTTCTGGTACAGCATGTCCTGGAACTCGGCCCGTTGCCGCTTGTAGGCGGTCGTGTTCATGTTGGCGATGTTGTGTGAAATCACATCGACATTCAGCTGCTGAGCTTCCATGCCGCTGGCGGCGATTGCGAGCGCGCGCATGAGTTCTCCTTAGGCTCCGAGCCTTTCGATCGCGCTCTGGCGCAAGCGGTCGGCGTTCATGACGATTTGGGTGACTGATTGATAGGCGCGCGAAATCTCGATCAACCGCGTGATCTCGAGCACCGGGCGCACATTCGATCCTTCGAGCGCGCCTTGCACGATCACGCCTTCGAACGGCGCCGTCTCCTGATCTTGCGCGTCCCAAAGGTTGTCCCCGACCTTTGTGAGCGCGCCGGGCGCGATGAAACGCACCGCGCCAATGCGACCGGCTTCCACCCCGGCCACGCGTATTACGCCGTCGCGCCCGATGGAGGGGCTCTCCCCCTGCGGGTCGAGCACGATCGGCGCCCCCCCGGAGCTGAGCACCGCGCGACCATCGCTGGTCACCAAGCGCCCGTCTCCGGCTAACGAAAACGCGCCATCGCGCGTGTACATGGTCTCGCCGCCGATGCCTTCCACCATGAAGAAGCCATCGCCTTCGATGGCGACGTCGAGCGGGTTGTCGGTTGAAGCGATTGGACCCTGGCGCATGTCACGGGCTAGGCCGATGTCGCGTACGAAGATTACGTCTTCCGGCGTGTCCTCGGCATGCGCTGCGGTGTCGACATTGTCGGCCATGACGTCGTCAGCCTTGAAGCCTGAAGTATTGACGTTGGCGAGATTGTTGGCCGTCACGTCGAGGCGGCGCTGCAGGACACGTTGTGTCTGCAGGGCGAGCATGAGGGCGTTATCCATCGCGGTTAACGATGCAAGCGTCGGGCCAAGAGCCAAGTCTATGAAATTAGTGCGATTGTGTGCGGCGCCTTGGTGAACGGGGGCGCCAGTCTTGCCGCCCTGCCGGCAAGATTTGCCGGGTCAAAACCAATCTTTAACCAACGCTTGCGCACGTGGAGGCTCAGATTGAGGCAAGCGTTAGATGTTCGGCAAGAAAAAGAAAAAGGATGAGGCGCCTCAGGCGGACGAGGCGCCGCCGGCCCCGGAAGGGGGTGAAGGCAGCGATGGCGAGGCGCCGGTCAAAAAGAAGATGTCGGGCAAGACGCTGATCCTGTTCGTCGTTCTGCCTGCGATACTGGTTTTGGGCGGCGGCGGCGCCGCAGCTTTCATGTTGCTTTCATCCGGCGGCGAACAGCATGGCGAGGCAGAAGCCGGTGGCCATGACAAGGCTAAAGGCGGGGGCGGGCATGGCGATGAGGCGGCGCTTGGCGAAGCGACACCCGGCCCCAATGGCACGATGATCACTCACGGGGAAGATGTCGTCTTCGTCGCATTGCCAGAGATGATCGTGAATATCGTCGGGCCCGAAGGGAGGCCTGCCTATCTCAAGCTGCGCTTAACGCTTGAGGCGCCGGACGATGAAACCGTTGCCGCGATCGCGGAGCATGTTCCGCGTGTCAGCGATCAGTTCAATGGTTTCTTGCGGGAACTTCGCACCGAGGACGTTGCCGGTTCGGCGGGCGCCTATCGGCTGCGGCTAGAACTTCTGCGACGTGTCAACCTCGTGATTGCACCGCGCCAGATCAACGCGGTGTTGATCGAGGAGATGCTGGTGCAATGAGCGCCAACACAGCATCCTCTGGCGGCGACGACGCCAGCGCTTGGGAAACCGCTCGGAGCGAGGGGGGCGATGGCGGCGGCGCCTCTGAGCGCATCCTCAATCAGGATGAAATCGACAGTCTGCTCGGTTTTGGCCTTGGCGAAGAGGAGGGGGATGGCCGTCACGGCGTGCGCGCCATCATCAACTCGGCTCTGGTGTCCTACGAACGGCTGCCGATGCTTGAGATTGTCTTTGATCGGCTTGTGCGGTTGATGACCACCAGCTTGCGGAACTTCACCTCCGACAACGTCGAGGTCAGTCTCGACCAGTTGTCGTCCATTCGGTTTGGCGAGTACCTCAATTCCATTCCGCTGCCTGCGATTATCGCGGTGTTTCGGGCCGAACAGTTGGACAATTTTGGCCTCGTGACCGTGGACTCCAATCTGATCTATTCGGTGGTCGATGTTCTGCTGGGCGGGCGCCGCGGCGCCGCCGTCACGCGCGTGGAGGGGCGCCCCTACACCACGATCGAGCGGACGTTGGTTACGCGCATGGTTGAGGTGGTGCTGGGCGATGCTCGGCAGGCGTTTGCGCCGCTGACGCAAGTCGATTTCACGCTTGACCGTATCGAGACCAACCCGCGCTTTGCCGCGATCGCGCGCCCGGCCAATGCGGCGATTGTGGTCAAGTTGCGCGTGGATATGGAAGATCGCGGCGGCAAGCTTGAGCTTCTCATCCCCTACGTGACGCTCGAACCCATCCGAAAGATGCTGCTGCAGCAATTCATGGGCGAGAAGTTCGGTCGGGACAATATTTGGGAAGGTCACCTCGCCAGCGAACTGTGGGCTACGAAGCTCGACGTTCGCGCTGTTCTCGACGAGCATGTGCGTCCGTTGGGTTCGGTATTGAATCTCAAGGTTGGCGACACCTTGATGCTCGACAGCGGGCCGAACGCCCCCGTGACGCTGAAATGCGGCGCCGTCGAATTGAGCCAAGGCCGTGTCGGCCGCATGGGGCACTCGCTTGCTGTGCGTGTGGAGCAACCGTTGTCGCCCGCGTCGCAGCAGGCGGTTATGAAACTGAGAGGCGGAAAATGAGCCCAGTCACTTTGGTCATCGAGATCGTGCTCGCGCTGATGTTGGCGGCCTGCTTGTATTATTTCTGGCGCCTGGACAAACGGCTCGCAGCCTTGCGGAGCGGGCAAGATGGGGTGCTGCGCGCCGCAGCGGAATTGGCTCAAGCTACGCAGCAAGCCGAGCAGGCGGTGCGGTCGCTACGTGCAACGGCTCAGGATGCGGGACGGGATCTGCAAGCGCGCATCAATGACGCGCGCGCGACAGCGGATCGTTTGGGGCTTGGCGCGGGGCGCCTGCGTTCCGCGGCTGATGCACAGCCGTTGCGGAGCCGCCTCTGATGGCGGCCAAGAGGTCCGCATCCGCTGGCGCGGTTCGGCTATTGCCGGCGGCGATGGTGACGCTTGCGGCGGTGTTGGGACTAAAGGCGGTCGGCGTGGCGCAAGCCGTGGCCGAAACCGCGGCCGCGGAGCCGACGACCGCCGATGCGCCGCCGGCGCCGGGTGGGGACGGCGCCGCAGCGCCTGCGCCCAACCAATGTCCGCCGGTGAGCATCGCTGAACTTGCGGGCCTGTCTCAGGCTGAAGTGCTGGTGTTGGAGGCGCTGGGCGAGCGCCGCGAGACGCTCGATCAGCGTGCAGCCGCGGCCGATACCCAAGACGAACTGATGATGGCTGCGGAGCGGCGCTTGGCGGAGCGAGTCGCGGAATTGCGGCAGCTGGAGACCCATGTGAACGATTTGCTGGGTCAACTCGATGAGGCGCAGGAACAGCGGCTTACGGCTTTGGTCGACGTCTACCAGCGCATGCGCGCCAAGGATGCTGCGACCGTCTTCGATGGTTTGGATAATGACGTGTTGGTGCAGGTCGCGAGCCGCATGCGCCAGAGCAATCTCGCCGAAGTGATGGGGCGCATGGACCCGGCACGCGCGCGCGAACTCACGCGCATGCTGGCTGACCGGGCCCGTCCTCCGACGGACGGCGGCGAGCTTTTGGAGCGCGCGCGCGGCAGCGGCGAGACGGCTGCGGCGCCGAGTGCGGGCGGCGGGTAAACACACGCTTAAGGCGGCTTGGCGATGCTGCGCTCGGATTCGTGATGAAGGCCTTGCGTTCCCCACTAGCGATCGCCGCGGCGGCGATCATCGCGGCGCCGCCGGCGGTGTCGCAGCCGATGACGCTTACGCCGGAACCCGCTGCCCCGGAGGCGTCGGCGTCCGGCGCGCCGTCAGTAGTCGTCGAGATTCCGCCGACGGCTGCGCCGGGCCCGCTTCCAGCAGATCTTTCGCTGGCGCAAGCGCCTGCCGCGCCGCCTTCACCCGAGGCCGTCGCGGACGCCCCTTCGCCCGCGCCTCCACCCGCGCCGCCGCCTGCGCCTCCTCCCGCGCCGCCGCCGCCGCCACGGTTCTCGCCTCCGCCGACCGCCACTGTGTCAGTGGGGCTGCAGGAGGGCTATACAAGGCTCTCATTCGTGTTCTCATCGCCAACGACGCTCACGCCGTTGTTGCAGGGAGAGCGACTCGATCTGCGCTTTTCTCGCGCCGCCGACATTGACGTTTCAAATCTGCGCGCCACGCCGCCGCGTTTTGTACGAGAGGTGCGGCGCACAAGCGCGGCCGGCGCGCCTGTGCGACTTGCGCTGGTGTTGGAGCCCGGCGTGCGCTTGCGTCATTTCGTGGACGGCAATCGCGTTGTCGTCGATTTGCTGGCGCCGGAAGCGCCGCCACCGAGCGCGCCGCCGCCGCGCGGAACTGAAGCCGCTGCGCCGGCGCCCACCCCAGCGCGGCCGCCGGTCAACGGCGTAGGCCGCGTTCAGCTGGTAGAGGATGCCGATGTCACGCGCATTACGGTGACGTGGCCCGGCCCTGCGCGGGCGGCGGCGTTCCGGCGCGGCGAGGCCATTTGGCTGTTGTTCGACGCCACTGGTCGCATCGATATCACGGGCGTTCTGCGCTCAGGCCGACGTCACCGCGACATCGAAGTTGTACAGGGCGAAGGGGTGCTGGGCCTGCGCATTCCTGCGGAACCAAACATCGTCGTCTCCGCCGACGCCAGCGGTTCGACCTGGTCGTTCACGCTGGGCGCCAGTGCAACCGCGAGCCCAGCGGCGCCGCTGACGCGAGAAATCACTCCGGATGGGCGTGGGCACCTGACGGCGCGCTTCGAACGCGAGGGCGTGGTGCGATGGGTGCGCGATCCAGAGATTGGCGATCGCATCGGCGTGGCGCTGATCGGCGGGCCGGCGCTCGGCGTCGATACGCGTCGCGCAACCGTGGAGGCGGCGGTGTTGCCTGCGGCGCATGGCGCCGTCGTCGAGACGCGCGCCGATGACGTAACCGCTTCGATTGTTGGCGGCGTGCTTCGGGTGACGCGCGGCGACGGACTGATCGCGGCCGCGCCGGTTGGCGCCAATGCGGCGCTCGAAGGCGCGCTCAGCGAAGCCGAACTCACGGACGATGGCGGAGAGCAGCCCGCGCCGATACCGGGCATGACTTTGGCGCAGATTCGCGACCGCCTGGACGAACTCAACCGCGAGGCCGCGGATGAAGGCGTGGCGCCGGGGGCGCCGGTCGAGGCGCGCATGGAATTGGCGCGCTTCCTTCTCCAGAACGACTTCGCGGCGGAGGCTCTCGGGGCGTTGCGTATCGTCGCGATCAATCAAGGCGAACTGGTCGAACTCGATCCGGAATTTCGTCTCCTTCGCGGCGCCGCCAACGTCATGATGGGGCGGACGAGCGAAGCGATGGTCGATCTCAACGCTTCATCGCTCGCGAACAATCCCTCAGCGGCTCTGTGGCGCGGGTACGCGGCTTCGCTGCGCAAGGAATGGGCCGAGGCTAGGCGCGAACTGGAGCGGGGCGCGTCGGCGCTGGAGGAGCATCATCCGGGTTGGCGTGCTCGCTTTCGTTTGGCGCTTGCGGAGGCAGCTCTGGAACTGAACGACCACGCCGTCGCTGAAGCGGCGGCGAGTGCTGCAATGAACGAGGCGCCCGACACGCCGATGCGTCTGCGCGCGCGGTTCATTCAGGCGCGTTTGGCTGGCGTCCGCGGCGACACCGATACTGCGCTGGCGATGCTTGATGAACTAGCCCGCGTGCGTGACGAGGAAGTCGCTGTGCGTGCGAGCGTGGAGGCAATCCGCGTCCGGCGGACCACCGGCGTCATGCGCGCCGTTGATGCGATCGAACCGCTGGAGGCGCTGCGCTTCCGTTGGCGGGGCGACGCTACCGAACTCAAAATTGTTGGCATGCTCGGTGAAGTGTACTCGGAGCTGGGCCGCTGGCGCGATGCGCTCACAACGATGCGCGTCGCCGCCGACCGGTTCCCCAATGACGTTGCGACGAGGCAATTGCGCGCGGACATGACCACGCTGTTCGAGCGTCTGTTTCTGGACGGCGAAGCGGATGAGCTCGAACCGATCCAGTCGCTCGGACTTTTCTACGAGTTCAGCGACCTAACGCCAGTGGGCCCCAATGGCGACCGCATCGTTCGCCTGCTTGCTGGGCGTCTGGTGCATGTCGACCTGCTGGAGCAGGCAGCACAGCTGCTACAGCACCAAGTGGATGAGCGTCTCGAAGGCATCAGCAAGGCGCAGGTCGCCGCCGATCTTGCCGCCATCTATCTGATGGACGGCAAGCCCGATCGTGCGCTTGTGGTTTTGTCGTCAACGCGCCAGCCAAATATTCCTGCGACCTTGCTCGGAGATCGCCGCATTTTGGAAGCTCGAGCGCTGCTCGCGCTAGGGCGCGTTGAAGGTGCGGCAGAGCTGGTCGAGCGCGACCAGAGCGAGGAAGCCCAGCGCGTACGCGCGGACGCGGCTTGGCGCGCCCGTGATTGGACACGTGCAAGCGCGGAGCTGCGCCGCCTGCTCGGGATGCGCAACCGTGCTCAGCCGCTTGACGGGCAAGGTCGGCAAGATGTGCTGCGCGCCGGCATTGCATTGACGCTCGCTGGCGATGAGGAAGGCGTTCGGACGCTTTACCGCGAGTATGCCGGCGACATGAGCGGAACCGCCGAAGCTGATCAGTTCGAAGTGATCGCTTCAGGGGTGCAAGCCGATGGTGCGGCCATCCGAGATGTCGCGCGCGCAGTGGCGCGGACCGATCTCCTCGATCGCTTCATGCGTCGTTTGCGCGAACGCATGATTGCCGAAGCTGCAGCCGGCGGGTCTGCGCCAACGACAGCCCCGCCAGTGGCGCCGACTGTCACGCCGGGGGCATAAGAACCTCGCCTGGACCGACCTGCGCGGGTGTGTCTAGGTTGGCGCCATGATTTCGGTGGTGATCCCGACGTACAATGCTGAAATGCACCTGTCTCGCGCGCTTGGGCCGCTAGTGGCTGGCGTCACGGAAGGCCTGGTCAATCAGGTAGTCGTCAGCGATGGCGGCTCGATAGACGACACCTTGGCCATTGCCGACGCAGCCGGCTGCGACGTTGTGATTTCACAGCAAGGGCGAGCCAAGCAATTGCGCGCGGGCGTTGAAGCGGCGAAGGGGAGTTGGTTGCTGTTCCTGCACGCCGATACGGTGTTGGCGCCGGGTTGGCGCGAGGCCGCCGCCGCATTCATGGCGCAGCGCGACGCCCAAGCGCTGGCCGCGGCGTTCAAGTTGGCCTTCGATGACGAAAGCGCGTCGGCTCGCCGTGTTGTTTATTGGGCGCGGCTGCGCGCGCGTTTGTTGAAGCTGCCGTATGGCGATCAGGGTTTGTTGATCTCGCGGGAATTGTACGATGCCTCGGGCGGTTATGCGGACATGCCGATCATGGAGGACGTGGAGTTCGTGCGCAGATTGGGTGCGCGGCGTTTGCGCGTTCTTGACGCGCTGGCGGTCACGAGCGCTGAGAAGTACCGCCGTGATGGCTACTCTAAGCGAGCCGGCCGCAACTTGTGGCTGCTGGCGCGCTATCTTCTCGGCGCAGATCCAGCCACACTCGCCAGGTCTTATGATTAACACGCCTACGCTCATCGTCATGCTCAAGGCGCCGCGTTTGGGGCGAGGCAAGTCGCGGCTTGCAAAGGAAATAGGGCGCGTAGAGGCGCTACGGATAAATCGTGTGCTGCATTCGCTGACTATGCGAGCAGCGCTCGATCCGCGTTGGGCGCTGCATTTGAGCGTGACCCCGGACGATCAGCTGGAACGTGTGCCGCTTTGGCGGCGCGAGATTCCGCGTTCGGCGCAAGGCGGCGGCGATCTCGGGGCGCGTTTGGCGCGGGCTCTTGCACCCCATCGCTGCGTCGCGGTGGTTGGAACTGATTGTCCGTTGATGACGCGGGCGGATGTGGCATCGGCGTTCCGCGCGTTGCGGCGCAAGCCGTTCGCGCTCGGGCCCGCTCAGGATGGCGGTTTCTGGGTATTGGCGGCGCGCGATGGCGCGGCGGCGGGGCGCGTCCTGCAAGGCGTGCGATGGTCGAGCGCATATGCGGCGTCAGACGTGATAGCGGCCCTTGGGCCGCCCAAGGTTGAATTGCTGGCTACCTTGCGCGATGTTGACACCTACGCTGATTGGCGAGCCTACTGTTCAGCGCGACGCGCATCGAGCGGCGAATAGATGGCTGGTCCGCCCGCTGCCACGCGGTCGAGTTCTATCGGCGGCTGTCCGTAGCGGCGGCGGCACAATGCCATGTGCGACAGTGCGCGCTCGGCGTAGTCGCGGCTTTCGGCGCGCGGCAGCATTTCAAGCAATAGCAGCGGATCGAGGTCAGTCGATTGGGTAGCGAGCCAGCGCGAGAGCCACCCCGGGCCGCCGTTGTAGGCGGCGAAGACTTGGCCGAGGTCGCCGTCGTTGTGGAACTCGGTCATCAGCCATTGCAGGTAGTCTTGGCCGAGGCGCATGTTGAGGCCGGGCTCAAACAATGGCGCCGGTACGCGGCGATAATTGTGTGAGCGATCCATGTCGCGCGCCGTAGATGGCAGCAACTGCATCAGGCCGCGTGCGTTCGAGACGCTGACAGCTTTCGGATTGAAGTAGCTCTCTTGGCGTACGATTGCGTAGACCAGGGCGCGATCAAGCGAGAAGCCGTTCTCCGGTTCGAACGATGTCGTTGGGCAGAAGCCCGCGGCGACATCGCGACCGCCATATTCGGCGACGCGGAGTTGTGCGGCCGGCGCCTCAAGCGCAATGGCGAGCGCGAGGAAGGAGCGATCGTCGGCAGGATCGAGGTCCGCGTGCAGACGGCGCATTTCGGATTCGACTTCCGAGAGG
>CAYRHK010000052.1:0-11764 GCA_964423825.1 uncultured Terricaulis sp.
TGGCGCTCGCATCATGAGTCTGCGCGATGGCACGAAGAAGATGTCCAAGTCCGATGCTTCGGACATGACCCGCATCAACATGACCGACGATGCCGGCGCCATCATGTCGAAAATCAAAAAAGCCACCACTGACCCAAATCCATTGCCGGAGGCCAAAGAGGGTCTGGCGGGCAGGGCGGAAGTCGAAAACCTAGTCGGCATCTACGCCGCAATCACCGAGAGCAGCGTTGATGCCGTACTTGCAGAGTGGGGCGGCAAGGGATTCGGCGTGTTCAAGCCGGCGCTGGCCGAGGCGTTGGCGGCGAAGCTGTCTCCCATCGCCGCCGAAATGCGCCGCCTCTCCGCCGACATCGCGACGCTAGACGCCATCTTAGAGAACGGCGCCGCCCGTGCCCGCGCTGTCGCCCAACCCATCATGGCCGAAGTCCGCAATGTCGTCGGCCTCTGGCGCGCTTGAAGACGCTTGCCTGATGCGCGACGATTGCCAACCATGAGCGACAACCGTTTCGCCTGCCTCGTCATAGCCGATGAGAGCGAAGAATTTCCCGACGCGCTCCTCTATGCCGGCTTGCTTTGCAAGGCCGCCGGTTGGCGCCTTCTCATGTTGCGGGTGATCGAACCGCAGGACCCCGCGCCTTGGGCCTCGATCACCGACGAAATGCGTCGCCAGGCCCAAGCGGCTGCCGAGTCTCTGACGCAGCGCTTCGCGGCGGAGGTTTGGGCCGAATGCGGTGTCAATGCCGAGTCCATACTCAAGGATGGGGACCTGAAGCCGGTGTTGCGCAACCTGTTGGAGGTCGAAACCACGATCAAACTGGTCGTGCTCGCCGCCGCAGCCAGCCCCCGAGGACCGGGCCCGCTTGTGGCTCAGCTCGGCAAGCGCGAGGGCTTGGGGCCCCGCGCGGTGCCGGTGCTGGTGGTGCCGGGCGCGCTCTCTCGAGAGGAGATCAAGGCGCTGGCGCTGCCGCTAAGCGCCAACTTGATCGCGCCTACGGAAAAACCTACTTGAACGCTATGTTTATCCAGACCGAGTCCACGCCCAATCCGCGCACGCTAAAATTCCTGCCTGGCCGCGATGTCCTGGGCCGTGGCAGCCGTGAGTTCGCGGACGCCGATTCTGCGCTCGGGTCGCCGTTGGCGCACGCGATATTCTTGGTCGAAGGCGTAGAGCGCGTGTATTTGGGAAGCGACTTCATCACCGTAACCAAGTCCGAAGCAATTGAGTGGCCGCACCTGAAGCCCCATGTCCTGGCGGCCATCATGGATCACTTTACCTCAGGCGCGCCGGTGCTGCGTGCCGAAGTCGACGCAAATGAAATCGACGCAGACGACGGCGCCTACGAAGGCGAAGCCGCCTCGATTGTGAAAGAACTGAAGGCGCTCATCGAGGCGCGTGTGCGCCCCGCGGTGGCGCGCGACGGCGGCGACATCACGTTTCACTCCTGGGATCACGAGAACGGAATAGTTCGCCTCACTATGCGCGGCTCATGCGCCGGTTGCCCGTCCTCGACGCTGACTCTGAAACAGGGCATCGAAAACATGCTTCGCCACTACGTGCCCGAGGTGAACGCCGTGGAGCAGGTAGTTTAGCCCCTGATCATTCTCGCACTCGACACTGCGCTAGACGCCTGCGCCGTCGCCATTGTTCGCGACGGCCAAACGCTTGCGCACAACTCTGAAGCCATGGCGCGCGGCCAGGCCGAACGCCTGGCGCCGATGGTGCAGGAGGTTTCGCGCCAAGCAGGCGTGGCGTTCGCCGAGGTAGGTCGCGTTGTCGTCACAACCGGCCCGGGTTCCTTCACGGGGGTGCGCGTTGGTCTCTCCTTCGCCCGCGCCCTTGCCCTGGCTTTAGGCAAGCCGTGCATCGGTGTTTCTACGCTCGAAGCGCTCGCGCTCCAGGATGGCGAGGAGGGGCTGCGCGCCGCTCTGGTCCAAACGCCCGGCGCTGCGTATCTGGCGCTCTACGACGACGGCAGGCCAGTGATGGCGCCGCGCGCGATCGATCATGGCGAACACGACGCTTTGCTCGCCGCCGCTGCATCGGGTCGCCAGCCTGTGATCACCGGCCCGTGCGTCCGGCCGGATGTCGCCGCGCTCGCGCGCCGCGCCGCGCGACTTGATCCCGCCGCCTACGCGCCGCATCCGCTCTACTTGCGTGCTCCACACGTTACGCTTGAACCGGCGCCATGATCGTGCCCGTGGGCGCCGAGGCGGCGGAGATTTTGGCGGCGCTTCACGCCAGCGCCTTCGAGCGGCCTTGGAGTGCGAGCGAGATTTCAAAGATGCTCAGGAATCCAACAACATTTGCGCTCCTCGCCTCGGAGGACGCGCCGCAGGGGTTCGCGATCGCGTGGGTGGTTGCGGACGAAGCTGAGTTGCTCGCCGTCGCCGTGGCGCCGCAAGCGCGTCGGCGAGGGGTCGGCGCGGAGTTGCTGACTGGCGCCCTCAAGACAGCGCGCGCGCGCGGCGCTCACAGCCTCCACCTCGAGGTCGCAGAGGACAATACGGCAGCGCACGCACTCTACCGCAAGCTCGGATTTGAGCACGCCGCTCGCCGCCGCGGCTACTACCCGCGTCCCGGTCGCGATCCTACCGACGCGCTCATCATGAAATTGGTGTTGGCCTAGGCCGAGGTGGACATCGAACCGCGCCACAGGGTATCAGTCGCCGCAATGGACCGTATCGAAAAGCTGTGCGTCGAGAAGGGCATGCGCATGACCGAGCAGCGCCGCGTCATTGCGCGCGTCGTCTCGCAGAGCCACGACCATCCCGATGTAGAGGAGTTGCACCGTCGCAGCGCTGCCGTCGACCCGGGCATTTCAATCGCGACAGTATACAGAACCGTCCGTCTCTTCGAGGAGGCGGGCATCCTCGAACGCCACGACTTCCGCGATGGCCGCTCCCGCTATGAGGAAATGCCTGAGACCCATCACGACCACCTGATCGACATGAAGACCGGCCAGGTCATCGAGTTCGTCGATCCGGAGATCGAACGCCTCCAGCACGAGATCGCGCGCCGCCTTGGCTATCGTCTAATTGACCATCGGCTCGAACTGTATGGCGTCCCCAACGACGAGTCCGCCAAGAGCGGGAAGAAGCCCGGCGCACGCGATGTCTGATGCTGCGAAGGCGACGCTCAAGCGCTTGTACATTGAGACGTACGGCTGCCAGATGAATGTTTACGACAGCGAGCGCATGCGTGACGTGCTGGGCCCCTTGGGCTACGCCATCACGGAAATTCCCGACGACGCCGATCTTGTGATTCTCAATACTTGCCACATTCGTGAAAAAGCGACTGAGAAAGTCTACTCCGAAATCGGCCGCCTGCGCGCACACAAGGAACGTCGCGCCGCCGAAGGCAAAGCGACCACCATTGCCATTGCGGGTTGCGTCGCCCAAGCGCAAGGAGAAGAGATCATCGCGCGCGCGCCGGTTGTGGACTTGGTCGTGGGCCCTCAAGCGTATCACAAACTCCCCGAACTTATCGCACGCGCCGCTCGTAAGTCCGGAGATCGGCTAGCCGCTGATTTCGCGCCGCGCGAAAAATTCGACGCCCTGCCCAGGCGAGCCCCTGATGGCGTGAGCGCGTTCCTCTCGATCCAAGAGGGATGCGACAAGTTCTGCACCTTCTGCGTTGTGCCTTACACTCGCGGCGCTGAATACTCGCGCCCTTTGAGAGACGTGATCGAGGAAGCGCAATCGCTCGTCGAGCGCGGCGTGCGCGAGATCACCTTGCTGGGCCAGAACGTCAACGCCTACCACGGCGCAGCGAAGGCCGGACCGGCCTCATTCGCCGACCTGCTTTCGGCGCTGGCGGACATCGACGGTTTGGCGCGCCTGCGCTACACCACATCTCACCCTGTTGAGATGACCGACGACCTCATCGCTCTGCACGGCAGCGAAGCGAAGATCATGCCGTACCTGCACCTGCCGGTGCAGTCGGGATCAGACCGCATCTTAAAGGCCATGAATCGCAAGCACGACGTCGCGCTCTATCGCGACATCGTAGCGCGATTGCGCGCTGCGCGTGCCGACATCGCGCTCTCTAGTGACTTCATCGTCGGGTTTCCGGGCGAGACCGATGCCGATTTCGACGCGACGCTGCAACTCGTTGGAGACGTCGATTTCGCCTCGGCGTTCTCGTTCAAGTACTCGCCGCGGCCGGGCACGCCAGCCGCGGCTATGCATGGCCAAATCAGCGAGGATGTGAAGTCTGAGCGATTGGCGCGCTTGCAGGATTTGCTGTCTTTGCAACAGCGCCGGTTCAACGAAACGCAGGTCGGCGCTGTTCTTCCAGTCTTGGTGACCGGACCGGGTCGAAGAGCGGGCCAGGCCCATGGCCGCTCGCCATATCTTCAAGCCGTGCATTTTGAAGATGCATGCGCGCGCGAGGGCGATATTGTGGACGTGCGCGTCGAAGCAGCATCGCTCAACTCACTGTCTGGCGTTCGCGCGCCCGCGCTGGAGGTCACGTGACCGCGACAACCCGCCAAGACGGGGGCCTCATTCGCATCATCCCGCTTTCGGAAGCGGGTGTTGCTCAAGCCGTATTCGGTCCGTTGCACCGCCACCTCGCGCACATTCAGGAGGCATTCCGCGACTCAAATGCCCCACGCGGCGCGCCGTCCTATCGCGTGACCGTCGATGCAGAAGGCGACCAACTGGTGGTCAAGGCGCGCGCCGACGGCGCATCCGACTTGGAGCGAGTTCAGCGCATCGTTGATGCGCTGGCCGACCTCGCGCGTCGCAAAGGACGCGTGCGCGAAGGCGAGGTTCTAGCAGCGATCTCCTTCTCAGAGGGTCCGCGCGAAACCCAAGGTCCCTTGGCGCTCCCGCAGGTCGGCGGCCTGGTGCTGCGCACGCCGCGCCAAGTGCACTACGTTGAGGCGCTGCGCGACGAGAACATCGACCTCATCTTTGGTGTGGGCCCAGCGGGCACCGGCAAGACATATCTTGCGGTCGCGGCCGCTGTCGAAGCCATGAAGCAGGAGCGAGTCGATCGCATCGTCGTCACGCGTCCGGCAGTTGAGGCGGGCGAACGGCTCGGCTACTTGCCGGGCGACCTCGCCGAGAAGGTCGACCCCTATCTTCAGCCCATTTGGGACGCGTTCCGCAGTCAGATGAGCGAGAATGATCTGAAGGCGCGGCGCGAGCGCAGGTTGATCGAGGTGGCGCCGCTCGCCTTCATGCGTGGGCGCACGCTAACCAACGCATTCGTCATCGTAGACGAGGCTCAGAACGCAACTAAGCTCCAGATGAAAATGGTGCTTACCCGCCTGGGCGAGGGCTCGCGCATGGTCGTAACCGGTGATCCGTCGCAGATCGACCTGCAGCGCGCTGACCAATCCGGTCTAGCGCATGCCATCACCATCCTGGACGACCTCCCCGGGGTCGAAGTGATCCGCTTCGTCGCGCAGGATGTCGTGCGTCATAGGCTCGTCGCACATATCGTCGAAGCCTATGATCGCGATGAGGGCGGTGATGGCTGACGAAAGATCATTCGAAGTTGACATCATCGGCGGCTCCCCGCTTTGGCGTGGCCACGAGGAGGTCCTGGCCAATGCCTTGGCCGCCGCGGCGGCCGATACCGGCGCCGTCGGTTCTGTATCGCTGCTTTTGGGCGACGACGCCGCAATCAGCCAAATGAACAAGCAGTTTCGGGGAAAGGATGGTCCGACAAACGTGCTGTCATTTCCTCCCGCTCGCGAGGAACATGTCGATGAAGGCTTCTTGGGCGACATCGCCCTGGCAGTCGAAACCATCGTTGAAGAGGCTCAATTTCAAGGTAAACGCTTCGAGCACCATGCCGCGCACCTCGCAGTGCACGGATTCCTCCACCTTTTGGGGTATGATCACGCCAAGGATGCGGACGCCCAGTTAATGGAGGCGCGCGAACGCGTGATCCTTGCGTCGATCGGCATCGCCGACCCCTACGCCTGATCTCTTGGAGTGCAACTTAGGAATTATGGCTCAAATGGCCGACGATGCGGGGTCACGAAGGCGCGGGGGCCTGATTCGAAAAATCACACGCATATTTGCGCGCGAAAAACTGGACTCCGCGGCCGCAGTTGAAGAGGCGCTGCGCGAACGCGCGGCGGAAGCCGGCACAACTGAGCTTGCGCAACAAGACTTGATCCTGCGCGCAGCCCGCTTTGACACCCTAAAGGTCGCCGACGTCATGCGGCCACGCGCCGAAATTGTCGCGGTCGAGGCGTCCGCGACCCTGGGCGAAGCGGCCCGCGTTTTCTCTGATAGCCAGCATTCGAGACTGCCGATTTACGGCGACACCTTGGACGATCCCCAAGGGTTTGTTCACGTGCGTGACGTCTTGGCGCTCCTGGCGCCTGATGAAAAAGGCGAGGCGCGCGCTAAGTTCTCTGATCGTTCGCTAACGAAGATTCGGCGCGACATCCTGTACGTTCCGCAGTCGATGACGCTGGCGCCCCTGTTCCTCAAAATGCAATCGAGTCGCATTCACCTCGCCTTGGTCGTAGATGAGTACGGCGGCACTGATGGCTTGGTTTCGATGGAGGATCTGGTCGAGCAAATCGTCGGTGCGATTGAGGACGAGCACGACGAGGACGCCGCGCTGGTGCTGGAGCGTGCTCCCGGAGCATTCGAGGCCGATGGACGCGCGCCCATTGATCAGCTGGAATTGAAAATGGGAGCGAGCCTCGCGCTTCCCGAACATGAGGACGAATTCGATACTGCCGCTGGCCTCGCCGTGGCGCTTGCGGGCCGACTTCCGCAGCGCGGTGAAATTCTTCATCACCCAGAGGGGTTCGATGTCGAAATTGTCGACGCTGATCCGCGCCGCGTGAAGCGCGTGAGGCTGAAGCGTTCGCCCGAGGGCCCAAAGCTAGCGATTCCAAGCACACCGTCGAAGTGACTCCGTTGTTGACGGGGGCAACGGGTCGCGCTCCAACCGCGTGCTTTGTTGGCGAGGGAGTCTGCACCGTGACCGCATTGAGCGGCATTCAAAGCTGGTTTGTGGCCCTTGCGCCCTGGCCCCGCAGGGCGATCATGTTTCTGCTCGGGGCGTGCGCCACTTTGGGGCACGCCCCGTTCATGCTCACGCCGGTTTATCTGCTGGCGATGGCGGCATTGGTGCTATTGCTGGATGTCGCCGCTAGTCGCCAAAAACGCCTTTGGTCGGCGTTCTTGACAGGTTTTTTCTTCGCTCTCGGCCATTTCTCGACCGGCCTCTATTGGGTGTCAGCCGCTTTCAATGTGGACAGCGTGACCTGGGGTCCCATGTGGGGCGTGCCGGCCGCAGCTGCGCTCGCCGCGGGCATGGCGCTCTTCTGGGGCATCGGAGGCGCGGCAGCGGTCGCGCTCTGGACCGGTAGCCAACGCCGCTTGGCGTGGTTTGTGTTTTGCTTCGCTGGGATCGAATGGGTCCGCGGACACATTTTTGGTGGCTTCCCGTGGCTGTTGCCCGGTTATGTCTGGAACCCAGGCGAGCCGATGTCACAGCTTGCCGCCATAATCGGAATCTACGGCCTCTCACTCCTCACGCTCGCGGCGGCCGCGGCTTTGGCCGGCGCGATCGGCCGAGGCCAAGGCGCGGCACGCTTTGCGCCGCTCATTGGGACCGCCCTGATCGTGGGGATGGTCTGGGGATGGGGCGGCCAGCGCCTCGCAGCCGTGCGCGTCGATCCCCCTGGTGCGCAGCCAGTTGTGCGCGTCGCAGACTCTGGCCTAAGCCAAGCCGCGAAATGGGAAGGTCGGGCCGACCAGGAATGGCGCGTCTTGCGAGCCTACCTTGCGGTGACAGGGCCTCCCAACGAAGACGCTGCAGGCGTGGTCGTTTGGCCGGAGGGCGCGATCCCAGTGGTCAACTTTTTCACGCTTGAGAATGAAGAGTTCATGTCGGCAATTGGCGCCTCACTGGGCGACCGCGTGCTCATCACCGGCGTTACGCGCCGCGAAGCTGCCGCTACCGGCGTCCAGTACTTCAATTCGGCGGCAATCATCGATGGCGTAAGCGGCCGCGCTCGTCTCAGCCAGATTTACGACAAGCATCACCTCGTGCCTTTCAGCGAGATCATGCCGCTCGAGGATTTCGTGATGTCGCTGGGCATCCCCTCGTTGCAGCAGATGGGTGGTTTCTTTACCCCCGGGCCCCGACCGACGCGCCTCGTGGTGCCGGGCGGGCCCCCTGCTGTTGTACTAATCTGCTATGAAGCGATATTTCCGGGGCTCACCCCACGTGGCGAGGGCCGTCCTAGTTGGATCGTCAGCATTACTAACGACGCATGGTTCGGTGGCGGCTCGGGTCCCTATCAACACTATGTCATGGCTCGCTACCGTGCGATCGAAGAGGGGCTTCCGCTGGCTCGTGCAGCCTCTGGAGGCATCTCCGCCATCGTCAATGCCTACGGCCAGGAGATTGTTGCAACCAGTACGCGAGGCGGGCACGCTGAGGCGCAACTTCCACCCGCATTGGGCGAAACGCCGTACGCAAGGTGGGGCGTTTTGTGGATTCCATTCCTACTTGTAATGTTTGCGCTTCTGAGATTTGTTCCTCGCCGCAAAGTGTCCGAAGGCCCACGGGATGAATGACGAGCGCGCCGCCAACGCTATTGATAAAAAGATTGGCCAACGGGTCAGGTCTCGACGGCTAGAAATTGGCATGAGTCAGGAGCGACTTGCCGAGTTACTTGGTGTGACCTTTCAGCAAGTCCAAAAATACGAGAAGGGCGTCAATCGAATAGCAGCCAGTCGCCTTTTCGATATCGCGGCGTCGCTGGAATTGCCCGCCGCTCGCTTCTTCGAGGGGCTTACGTCGCGAACCTCTGGGGTCGCTGAGGCGCGACCGGAATTTGCTGACGATGCCTTGGCAACGCCGGAGGGCGCGCAACTGATGGCGCTGTTCGCGGCCATCAAGAGCACCAAAGTTCGCCGACGTGTCGTTGAGCTTGTGAAGGCGCTTGTTGACGAAACCGCCGAGAGCAGCAAGCGCGGCTGATGCCCTCAAGTTGCGCGCTGGCGCACATCATCTAAGAGAAGCGATTCGAGGCTGCGGAGACTTGGGCGTGTCGAGAAGCAACTACGTGTTTACGAGCGAAAGCGTGTCCGAAGGCCACCCGGACAAGGTGGCAGACCGAATTTCGGATACGGTAGTTGATGCTTTCATTGAAGCGGACCCCGAGGCCCGCGTGGCATGCGAAACCTTGGTGACAACAAATCGCATCATCCTCGCTGGCGAAGTGCGCGCTGGAATGCCGGGCCGATCGAAGGTCGAAAACAAGGCCTTCACCAAAGAGATCATCGCTTCGCTGCAGCCTAAGGTCCGCGCCGCGGTGAAGGACATCGGCTACGCGCAAAAAGGCTTTCACTGGGAGAAGGCCAAATACGCGTGTTTTCTCCACGGCCAGTCGGCGCACATAGCTCAAGGCGTTGACGCGAGCGCAAACAAGGAGGAGGGCGCTGGCGACCAGGGGATAATGTTTGGCTACGCGTGTAGCGAGACGCCAGAACTCATGCCGGCGACTCTACAATACTCGCACAACATCCTGAAGCGCCTAGCCGACGTTCGTCACTCTGGCGAGCGCCCCGAGCTTGAACCTGACGCCAAGAGCCAAGTCACGCTGGGCTACGAAGATGGCAAGCCCGTCGAGGTCGTCGCCATCGTCGTCAGTCATCAACATAAGAAGAAGCTGAACGGCGCCAACTACTCCACCAAGCGCATGGAAGAACTGTTGCGACCGTACATTCTCTCGATTTTCCCCGAGGGGCTCGTAAACAAGAAGACCAAGTGGCTGATCAATCCGACCGGCAAATTCGAGATCGGCGGCCCCGACGGCGACAGCGGCCTTACCGGACGCAAGATTATCGTTGACACTTACGGCGGCGCCTCGCCACACGGCGGCGGCGCGTTCTCTGGCAAAGATCCCACCAAGGTCGACCGCTCGGCCGCTTACGCCTGCCGCTACCTTGCGAAGAACGTGGTCGCAGCCGGTCTTGCGCAGCGCTGCACCATCCAGATCAGCTACGCTATCGGCGTGGCGACGCCGACGAGCTTCTACGTCGACCTCCACGGCGCCGACACCATCGATCCCGCCAAACTCGAGAAGGCGTTGCCGGAAATGATCGGTGGCGCCACGCCACGCGCGATACGCACCCACTTGAAACTGAACCGGCCGATCTATGCGCGCACAGCGGCTTATGGCCATTTCGGTCGCCAGCCCGATAACGAAGGCGGCTTCACCTGGGAGCGCGACGATCTGGTGGCGGAACTGAAGCGGCTCGCCTAAGAGGGGCCATGTCCTCTTCACTCGGGCTTTCACCAGAACTCATCGCCTACCTTGCGAGTGTCAACCCGCCCGAACACTCGGTGCTGAAGCGCTGTCGTGAGGAAACGCTGCGTCTGCCGATGGCGCGCATGCAGATCAGCCCCGAGCAGGGCGCCTTCATGCAGATAATCGTCCGCATGATCGCCGCCAAGCGCGCATTCGAAGTCGGCGTGTTTACGGGATATTCGTCGCTCGCCGTCGCGCTCGCCATGAAGGAGATGCACGGTGGCGCGGCGCGTCTGCTCGCCTGCGACATCAACGAGGATTGGACCGCAAAGGCGCAAGCTTACTGGCGCGAAGCGGGTGTCGACGGCATCATCGACCTCACCATCGCGCCCGCCGCGCATTCGATGGACCTGCGCATCCAGGCGCGCGAGAGCGGTCTCTACGACTTTGGCTTCATCGACGCCGATAAAACCGGCTACGACGACTATTACGAACGCGGTCTCAAGCTTCTCCGCCCCGGCGGCGTCATGCTGTTCGACAACATGCTGTGGTCGGGCAGCGTCGCCGATCCATCAGATAGATCCGACGACACCGTCGCGTTGCGGGCGCTGACCCTGAAGGCCAAAACCGATGCTCGCGTCCACGTCTCCATGACCAGCATTGGGGACGGCGTAATGATTGTGACAAAGCGCTGAGCTCACGAGCGACGAACGCCGTGCTGCCCCCCGTTGTGGAGGTGGGGCTGGCCGGAGGCGCGATGCGTGGTGATGATCCAGAGGCGGCGCGCCTGTTGAGGTGGGCAAGAGATGTTGCGAGCGACGCAGATCAACCCGCCGACTGGAAGCTCGCCGCTGCCGCGCTGCTTATGGCGAACGGCCTACTCGACGCCGCCGAGGAGGCCTGCTTGCGAATCGCCGCCGCGCATTCCGGGGTCGGCGCCGAGTGCGAACTCAATCTCGGCGTGATTTGCCTGTTTGAACGGCGTTTCGAGGAGGCGCTGAGATTCTATCGTTTGGCCGCCCCGCACGGAGCCGACCCCGCAGAGGTCTCCGCTCTCATCGCCGAAGCGGAGGCGGCGCGCGACAACACAGCCTGAGCCGCCCGCGTTGCGTACCGGGGAGGGCAGCGCTACACCCGCGCCTTCAAATCACAACGGAGCACGCCCCATGGCCCGCGCAAAAATCGCCCTTATCGGTTCCGGCATGATCGGCGGCACGCTCGCCCACATCGCCGCGCGCGAAGAGCTGGGCGATGTCGTGCTGTTCGACATCATGGAGGGCGTCCCTCAAGGAAAGGGCCTCGACATCGCGGAAGCCTCGCCGGTGTTCGGCCGCGACAGCGCCTTGAAAGGAGCGAACGCCTACGCCGACATCGCCGGCGCGGACGTCTGCATCGTCACCGCTGGCGTGCCGCGCAAGCCTGGAATGAGCCGTGACGATCTCCTCGGCATCAACCTCAAAGTCATGAAGGCCGCGGGCGAGGGGATTGCAGCGCACGCGCCGAACGCGTTCGTGATCGTC
>CAYRHK010000053.1:0-11650 GCA_964423825.1 uncultured Terricaulis sp.
CCGGGGTCGACGCCATCGATCGAGGCGTGGTCGCCGTTCTTTGAGCCCCGCAGGAAGTCGATCAGACTATACCGCCCGATGGCGTACATCCACGCAGTCAAGGCGTAGCTCGGATCGTAACTGTCTCGGCGTGTGTGCAACGCCACCAGTGTCTCCTGCACCAGATCTTCCGCATCCTCCGCTCGCCCGCGCAAGCGCCCGCGAAAATAGCTCCGCAGCAGCGCCGCCGCCTCGGTGAGAAACGCGCGATGCGCGGCGTCTTCACCGGCTAGGCCCCTGAGAAGAAGGGCGCGAAGGGACGCTTCATCTGCCATCAACCCGCTCATTGTTGGCTACGCGCCGCCCAAGGGCTAGGTTACGGCCGCTGGGAAATTTCACCGTCGCCGGTACGGATGCGAAGGATAAACGCCCAGCACCTTGAGCGAACTCGAGAAGAAGCTCGCTTCCTCAAGCGCCAACCGCACGTTGCGATCCTCGGGGTGGCCCTCGACCTCGGCGAAGAACATCGCCGCCGCGAACCCCCCGCCCTCGATATAGCTCTCGAGCTTGGTCATGTTGACGCCGTTGGTCGCAAAGCCCCCCAGCGCCTTGTACAACGCAGCCGGCACGTTACGCACGCGGAACACGAAGCTAGTCATACAAGGACCATCGTCGGGCGCGGCGTCCTGCGGCTCGCGCGCGAACACAAGAAAACGCGTGGTGTTGTGCTCGGCGTCGGCGATGTCGGCGTGCAACACCTTGAGGCCGTGGATTTCCGCCGCAAACGAGGAGGCGAGCGCTCCGACGCTCACATCGCCAAGTTCGGCGATCTCGCGCGCAGCGCCAGCGGTGTCGGCGGTCTTCACCGCTTCAAGGCCTCGCTCGCGCAGAAACCTGCGGCACTGTCCAAGCGCTTGCGGATGGGAGCGCACCATGCGCAAGCCCTCCAGTGTCGCGCCTGGCAAACCCAGCAATTGATGACGGATCGGCGCGAAGTGCTCAGCGACGATATAGAGCCCGGATTCCGGTATGAGATGGTGCACGTCAGCGACGCGACCCGCGACGCTGTTCTCCACCGGGATCATCGCATAGCGCGCTTGCCGTTCGCTGACCGCGGCGAAAGCGTCCTCGAAGCTAGCGCACGCGAGCGGCTCCAGTTCCGGATGCGCCTCGCGCGCGGCGATATGCGAATTGGCGCCGGGTTCGCCTTGAAAAGCGATTTTGGCGGCTGCACCTGTTTGTGACATGGCCGAGCGGTTAGCGCATGTCCGGCCGCTGCGATAGAGGCGTCTCCAGATGAGTTTTGTCGACAAGGCCGAGAGCGCGATTTTGGAGCAAACGCGTCGCGCTTTGCGCGCGATGCTGGCAGTGCCCGCCGCACGCGCGCCAGGGCTTGGGCGCATCGATGACCTTGAGGTCACGGCCGCCGCCGAGCCGGTGCGCGCCCGTTATTATGAGGCGGAAAACCCCGATCCGCTGCCGCTGCTTCTCTTCTTCCACGGCGGCGGCTTCATGACTGGCGACATCGACACCCACGATGGTTTGTGTTCGTGGCTCGTGAAAGGCTGTCGCGGCCGGTTGCTGTCGGTCGACTACCGCCTAGCTCCGGAAACTCCGTTCCCCGGTCAACTCGAGGATGCCCGCGCGCTCAGCGTTTGGGCGCTCGATAATGCCGCGCGGTTCGGCGCGCCGCCGGCGCAGATCATTCCGGCAGGCGACAGCGCGGGCGCGTACCTCGCGGCATCGGTGGCCATGGAGTTGAACAACACGAGGGCAGGGGCCGCACCCATGCAGGTGTTGCTCTATCCGCTTGTGCACGTCGAAGACGCTTTATGGAGCGAAGAGGCGTTGCGTAACTTCCGGTTCGTCGGACGCGCCGCCGCCTACTACATCGCGCGCGGTCTCATAGAGCAATTGCCATCCTTGCTCGACGCTGACCTTGCATCGGCGCCGCGCACCATCATCGCCGGTGGTGGCCCGATGGATCCAGTCAGCGCCGACAGCAAGGCGCTCGCCGAGGCGCTGAAGCAGGCGGGCGTACGCGTCAAGACTCGAAAATACCCCGCGCTGGCGCATGGCGGCTTTAACCTCACGGCGACCTCCAAGACCGCGCAGCACGCGCTAGTCGAGGTCGGGGAACTGATGCGCGCGGAACTCGGTTTTCCGGCTTAGCGCTCCCGAACCGCGAGAGGCCGCTTGCAGAGACGCCGAAGCGCCGAAATGCTTTCTTTGTGGAACTGTTCCAACTCTTTCAGC
This sequence comes from uncultured Terricaulis sp., assembly GCA_964423825.1. GTDB lineage: Bacteria > Pseudomonadota > Alphaproteobacteria > Caulobacterales > Aquidulcibacteraceae > Vitreimonas. The sequence continues at coordinate 2,236 of CAYRHK010000053.1, forward strand.
AGCTCGGCGTAGCGCTCGCGGTCGGGTTTTTGGTCGGCGTCGAACGCGGTTGGCGCACCCGCCACGCCGAGGATGAAACGCGCGCTGCGGGCGTGCGGACCTACAGTTTGATTGGTCTTCTTGGCGGTGTTGGGGGACTGCTCGCGAATTCCTTTGGCGCCGCCGCTTTCGTCGTCATTGCCGCAATCTTCGGATTGGTCTGGTTGAGCTTCAAATTGTGGGAAACCTTCATCGACGGCGACATCTCCGCGACGGGCGCCATCGCGGGCCTCTTGGTGTTCGCTCTGGGCGCGGTCGCCGCGACCGGACAGACCACCCTTGCCGCGGGCGCCGCCGTGGTGGTCGTGGCGATCCTCGGATTCAAGGAGGCCATGCACGCCTGGGTGAGGGGATTGAAGTTCGAGGAACTGACGTCGGCGCTCCTCATTCTCGCCGCAACATTGGTCGTGCTGCCCCTGTTGCCCGAAGGCGCCCTCGATCCATACGGCGCCTTCAATCCGCGCCAGCTCTGGGTGCTGACGATCGTCATCGCCACCGCCACCTTCGGAGCCTATGTGGCGCTGCGCGCGCTTGGGCCGCAAACCGGCCTCTACGTGGGCGCCGCGCTCGCGGCTCTGGTGTCGTCCACTGTGGCCACACTCGACCTGGCGCGGCGAACCAAGGACGGCCGAGCGGACGCGAGGCACGCTTCCGCCGCGGCGGCGCTCGCCAACCTTGTGATGTTCGCCCGCGTCGGCGTGCTGACCGCGGCCTTCGCGCCAAGCGCCTTGAGCGTAGCCGCTCCCGCGCTTGCCGCGGCGTGCCTCGCCTCTCTTCTCGCAATGGGCTGGTTCCGATGGAGCGCCCGCATCGCGCCTGCCGCGACGGGCGATCTCGAACTCGGCAGCCCGCTCGACGTGCGCGCCGTGCTGCGGTTTGGGCTGATTCTCGCCGCGATCATGGCGCTCTCGCGCGTCGCGTTGTACTATTCTCCTTCTGCAGGCGTGATGGTTTTCTCAGCGCTTGCAGGCCTTGCCGATGTCGATGCCGCAGTGCTTGCCCTTGGCGGTCTGTTGGAGGAGGGCGTTGCTGCTTCGGTCGCTGGAGCCGCTATTCTGATTGCGGTGGCTTCCGACACGGTGCTCAAGGTCGGGATTGCATTGTTCATCGGCGGCCGCGCTTTTGGCGCCCGCTACCTGATCGCCAGCACCCTCGCCGCACTCGCGGCCTTAGCTGTTTTCTGGCCGCTCTAGATCGGCGGCGCACGACACGCCGACAGCGTTGCCCGTCGCGCCATTTGCGATCGGATCGGCGCTGCGGGCCTCGAAGCGGTGCGCCAGTGCTTGCGCGCGCTCCACCTGGTCCGGCGCCATTTGCGCCGCCAAGGCGACGGCGCGATCGATGGCGTTGAGATCGTGTTGGCGCGCGGCCACCAGGAACCAATAGAGCGCGTGGTCGGCGCTGGCCGCCACGCCGCGCCCATGTTGGTAGAGCAGGCCCAGATTGTACTGGCTGTCGACAACGCCCAGTTCGGCGGCTTGTTGAAACCAGCCGAAGGCAAGCGACTCGTTGCGCTGAACGGCGTCGCCCTGTGCATAATAGACGCCGAGGTCATGCATGGCACGGCAATTGCCGCCGCGCGCGGCGCGCTCGGTCCACTCGCGCGCGGCGTTGAGATCGCGTGGCGCGCCTTCGCCGTGCTCGTAGATTTTGGCGAGGCGATACTGCGCTGGCGCCAGCCCGGCTTCGGCGGCGCTTTGCAGCAAAGCCAATCCGTCGCGCGTTCGCGAAGAGCCCAACAACTGCAATCCGCGCTCGTAGTCGAGCAACGGGTCGCGCGCTGTAGCCGCCCCCGCTGGCGCCGCAGCTGCAGAGCCGACCGCGGCCGCGCCCCTGTCGCCTGCGACCGAATTGAGCACTGCCCAGGCGCCGATCGCGAGCAACGGCGCGGCCACGCCAGCCGCAATCGTCCAGCGCGAAATCTGCGGAACTTCGCGCTCCGTCTGCGCGAATGCCTGCGCTTGCGCCGCCTCACGCGCGCGTCTCAGATACTCAAGCTTGGCAGGGTCGTGTTCGACGTGCACACGCGCGTGCGCGCGCCACGCCTTCGGCTCTACCACTCCCGCGGCGTCGCACGCATCCTCCAGCACGCTCGGCGCCGAATTGGTCTCGCCTGCGCCGCAGAGCTCTTCGAGTGAGGGCGCATCGAATGGAGGCTCATCGCAAGGCTCATCGACGAGATCGGGGAGCACGGAAACGCCCTCCGGGATCCATCCGTCAGAGCAACCACCTTCCGCCCTCGGCGCAGACTCGGAAGCATCATGGCATTCCATCGTGCGCTCGGGCGCGCAAGGCTCGACCGATGCCTCGCCAATCGTGCCACGCACCCAAGCCGCGACCCACGTCGGATCGGTAGTGGAGGGAGCAGGCCACGCAGGCTCGCTGGGAACGGCGGCGGTGGGAGCGTCGTCGGCGCGAGCCGCGTCCTCGGAGGCGAGTGACTGCTCAATTAGGGCCGCCGCCGTCAGCGCGGCGTCGAATTGATCGACGCCACTGTCTGGCGCTGGCGTTGAAGGCTTCGAGCGCGCCGCCTTGCGCGCCCTCGTTGATGTCTTCGGTGCCTTGACCCGACCCAAAAGCTCGTCACGGCGCTCGCACGCGATGTCATCGCGCACGGCAGCGCGCGACTTGCGCCGCCGCTTCGCAGGAGGTTTTTCGCTCATGGCTCCTGACCCGAGCAAACCACCCAGGGGTTAAGTCGGGGTTATCCAAACAAGCATTAACGGCCTGCAAGCGCCACGCGGGCGGCATCCAAATCAGCGGGGCTGTCGACGCCCTTCGGGAAATCGCCGATGGCATCGGCTGTAATGGTCATGCCCATCTCAAGCGCCCGCATTTGCTCGAGCTTTTCGCGCAGCTCCAGGGGAGAGGGCGCCGCCGCCACGAATCGCGCCAGCGCTTCGCGGCGATAGACGTAGATCCCGACGTGCCGTTCCACCGGACCCTCGCCCCAGGGCGCCGGCGCGCGCGTGAACGCGAGGCAACGCCCATCGGCCGCGCGGATAGCCTTCACGACATTGGGGTTGTCGCGGTCCGCGGGATCCGCCGAGGGCGAAACCAGAGTCGCGATGTCGGCTGCCGGTTGCAGCGCCCCCAGCGCCGCCGCCACATCTTGCGGTCGCATCGTGGGCATATCGCCCTGCAAATTGATGGCGGGGTCATAGGCGCCACCGGGATCGAAGGCTTTGAGGCCTTGGAACACCCGGTCCGACCCCGAGGGCAGCGCTGGGTCGGTCATGGCGATCGCCGCGCCCGCCGCGCGCGCGGCTTCAGCAACCTCGGCCTCCGCCGCCGCGACCAGCACGGGCCCAATCTCCGCGCGCAGCGCGAGTTCAACCATCCAGGCGATCATGGGTCGCCCGTGGATGTCCGCCATCGGCTTGCCCGGCAGCCGCATGGAGGCCATCCGCATCGGAATGACGACAATCGGGTTCATCGCGAAATCCGCTTGCCCTTTGGAGCGCGGCGAAGCAAGCCGCGACGACGCGCCATGCTTGGCGGACGCAGCGACGCAGGCCATAAGCCAAGCTGGAACGATGGCGGCGAGGCCGCCTCCGAGGGCAGGGACCAGGTCAGAAACATGAGCGATCTAAGGCTGAACTCAATTATGGGCGCCGTTTTGGGCTCGGTGCTTGGCGCACTCGTCATTGGCATCGGCGCCGATGCAGTGATCGAACCGGACTATCCCGAAAAGGCGGGTTTCTTGCCGGAAGTGATCGCCGAGGCGACTAGCGGCGGGGCCGCGGAGGCGCCTGCCGGTCCGCCAGATTTTGGACGGCTTTTCTCAGACCCAACCCAACTTTCCGAGCTCGTGACCCGTGGCGAGCGTGTATCGGCCCAATGCGCCTCGTGCCATACCTTCGCCGCCGGCGAACCAAACCGTCTTGGCCCCAACCTGCATAACGCCTTTGGCAACAACGCCGGATCGGCGACGGGTTTCGAGTATTCCGAAGGCATGCGCGCGCACGGGGCCTGGGATTACTTGTCGCTCAACGAGTTTTTGACATCGCCCGCCCGCGTTGTGCCTGGCACCAAAATGGCGTTTGCAGGCTTGCGCAACGAAACCGATCGCGTGGCGATGATCGCCTATCTGCGTTCGCTGTCGCCGAACAGCGTGCCTTTGCCGGCGCCGCTGCCCGAGGCCGCTCCGGTCGAAGAGCCCGCCGAGGACGCAAGCGCATCCCCGGCGGCTCCAGGCTGAAGACTTACGACGCCAATTCGAGCATTGGTCGGGACTCGCCCGACACAATGGTGCGGCCGAGCTGTTCTAAGAACCCGTCGCCGCGCTCGGTGCGCTCGACGAAAACGTTGCGCCCGTCCTTCGGGTCGCGGCGACGCTGAACGAAGCCAAGGCGTGTCAGCGTATCAAGCGCGCGGGTAATCGCCGGTTTGCCGACATTGAGCGCCGCCGCCAGACCGCGCACGGTGTGGGGCGCAGGCTGCAAGCGCACGGTCATGAGGACAGCGAGCTGTCGCGCGGTCAGGTCGGGTGCGTCGGAGCGCACCGTCGTGACGGTAACCCGTCGCCACAAATTCAAAGCTTCGATCTGATCTCGGATGAGCTCCATCATGCTCTCCCTTCTGCTGACGATGCTGCGACCTTTGGCTGATTTGGTGGTCGATGCAAGCGCGAAACCACAATATGTTGTGGACTGCCCCAAAAAGTTAACAACATCTGGAACCAAAGACCTGCCTCCGGGGCCCAAGAAAATCCGCTGTCGTCGAACCGGAATGGCTCATCGTACGACTAAGGCTCAGAAAAGGCGGACTGGCGTGCGACGCGAAGCTGCAAGTCGCTCGCATGGCTATGGCGCAAACCGCTTCTTGATGACTGCCCAACTCGCCCGCAACGCCTGCGCTTCGCCGCCAGCGGGGCGGGCGGGCCTATCCTTGGGCGCCCAGGCGTAGATGTCGAAATGCGCCCACGCCGGTGCGTCAACGAAGCGGCGCAGGAACAATGCGCCGTAGATCGAGCCGGCGAAGGCGCCGTCGCCTGTGTTTTTCAGGTCGGCGATGGGGCTATCCATGTCGCCATCGTAGGCGTCCCACAACGGCAGGCGCCAAATCGGATCGGCGGTCTCGAGCGAAGCTTTGGCAAGATCGCCCGCCAAGCTGTCGTCATTGGCGAAGAACGGCGGAACATCGGGCCCCAGCGCTGTGCGTGCTGCGCCTGTAAGCGTCGCGAAATCAAGTAGCAGCGCGGGTTTTTCCTCGCATGCACGCTGCAGAGCATCCGCCAGTATGAGCCGGCCTTCGGCGTCGGTATTGTCGATCTCGACGCTGAGCCCTTTGCGGCTCTTGATCACGTCGCCCGGCCGAAACGCTTCAGCGGAAATGGCGTTCTCGGCGATCGGCACAAACACGTCGAGCCTTAGGTTGAGCTTTGCGTCCATGACGATCTGCGCCAACGCCAGCGCATGAGCTGCGCCGCCCATGTCCTTTTTCATGATGCGCATGCCGGCTGACGGTTTGATGTCGAGCCCGCCAGTGTCGAAGGTCACGCCCTTGCCAACCAGCGCCAAACGCGGCGCATTCGCTTCGCCCCAGCAGATGTGAAGGACCCGCGGCGCTTGCGCCGCCGCGCGACCCACTGCGTGAATGAGCGGGTAGTTCTCAGCGAGCAGCGCGTCGCCAACGATGGCTGCAAAGCGCGCGCCGTAAGTCGCGGCCAGCCTCTCGGCCGCGGCGTGCAGCGCCTCTGGTCCCATGTCGTTGGTCGGCGTGTTGACGAGATCGCGCGCCAGCCATGAGGCGCTCACAATCCGCGCCGCCTCGCTCATGTCGCTGCCTTCGGGCGCGGCCAGGCGCGGCGCCGCACGCTTGCGCGGCTTGTACCGATCAAAAGCGTAAGCGCCCAGGCCCCAGGCGACCGCGATCAGGGTAGGGTCGAGCAAACGCGGCGCAAAAGCGATGCGATAGTCGCCGGTGGGCAGATGCTGCGCCAGCGCGCCAAGCGTCATAGGCGTAGCCTTCTCGCCAAACCCGAACAGCACCCGGTCAATCGAGCCGTCCGTCGCCGGTGACAGCAGGATGCGCGCATTCTGGGCGCGGAAGTCGTGCGCGGCGGCGAAGCGCAACAGTGTCTCGGGTGCGCTTTCGGCCCAGCGGCTCCACTCTTCGCTGCGGATGACGTGTATGGGCGTGGCGGCCGCGTCGCGGTCGACAATGAAGGGAAGGTCCATGGCCGCAGGTCCTAGAGCGAAATTAGCGCTTTGTTGAGTATGTCGCCCCACGCTTTGCGCGGTTGTTAGGATTCGCACAAATGCCGCCTCGTCACACCTTGCCCGCGCTGGTCGCGCTGATCGGCTTGTCCGCCTGCGCCACGTTGGGCGAAGGAGACGTCGCCGGGGCTGGCGCGGAGAACGCCAACGCCGAAGCGCGTGGTGTGGTCCGCCGCGTCGATCGCGCCGAGCGCGCGCGCATCGGTCGCGAAGATTTGCTCAGTCAGATGGCGTTCTGGGCCTCCGAGTATGAGGCATTCCCCAACGACATCGAGGCCGCGCGCGCGTTCGCGGATGTCTTGCGTCGCGGAGGCCGTACTGATCGCGCCATCGAAGTGGGCGCGGAGTCGCTGCGTCGCTTTCCCGAGGATACCGCGCTCCTAACCACTTACGGCTTGGCCCTGATGGCCGGGACACGCCCACAGCAAGCATTGCAGCCCTTGGCGCTGGTTGCCCGCGCTGAGCCGGAGAATTGGCGCGTGCGCTCGGCTTTGGGGGCAGCGCTCGACCAACTCGGTCGCTACCGCGAAGCACGGCAGGCCTACCAGGAAGCGCTGGCGATCGCGCCGAACGAGCCGCGCATACTCACCAATCTCGGCGTCTCTCACATCTTGGCCGGCGAACCGGAAGAGGCCGAGCCAATCTTGCGCCAAGCCGTCGATCTGCCCCATGCACCTCCCGAAGCCCGCCAGAATCTGGCGATTGCGCTTAGTTTGCAGGGTCGTTTCGACGAAGCCGAGCGTCTGCTGCGCATCGATCTGCCGCCGCAGCAGGCTGCGGCCAACATCGCCTACCTGCGCGGGCTGCTGTCCGATCCGCGAAGCTGGAACGACGTACGTCGCCCTGGCTAGTTTAGCGGCTCGACATCATCTGACTGACTTGAATCGCCGCTGGTCCGATCACGACCGCGAACAACACCGGCAGGAAAAACACGATCATCGGCACCGTGAGTTTCGGGGGCAGGGATGCCGCCTTCTTCTCGGCTTCCGAAAGGCGCAGGTCGCGGTTTTCCTTCGCCATGACGCGCAGCGCTTGGCCCACGGGGGTGCCGTACTTCTCCGCTTGCGTCAGCGCCATCGCAACGGCCTTGACGCCGGGATGATTGGTGCGGCGCGCGAGGTTTTCGTACGCCATGCGTCGTTCGGGCAGGTAGGAGAGTTCCGCCGTCGTTAGCGAGAATTCTTCCGCGAGTTCCACCGAAGCCGGTGCGATTTCCTGTCCGACCCGCTGCAGCGCCATTTCGATCGACATGCCGCTCTCCACGCAGATCAGCATCATGTCCAAGCTGTCCGGGAACGACTGCATGATCTTCATGCGGCGATTGTCTGCGCGGTTTTGCAGATAGAGGACTGGTGCGTAATAGCCCGCGGCAACCCCCCCAACGATGGCCGCCAACTTCAAATGCGGGGCGAGGTCGGCGCCGAACACGAAGGCGTAAAAAGCGGCCACCACACCGAAGAGAATCGGCAATGCGCCACGATAGAAATAGAACATCGTCTGCGCGGCGTTGCCGCGTAAGCCTGCGCGGATGAGCTTTTCCGACAGCGTGTCGTCGGCGAGCGCCTTCTGCAGGTTCAGCTTGTCGACCAAGCCCTTGGCGAACTGGTTTGCGCTCTTGTGCTGCAGCCCGCCAGCGCCCTTGGCCAGCTCCGCGCGTGAGCGTTTACGCAGCTCCTCGCGCTTTTTTGCGACCTCCTTCAGTCGCGAGCCCAACTTGTTGTCGTTGAGTATTGGCGCGGCCAGCGTAAGCACTGTCGCCGCGACCGCGCCCGCCGCGAGCACGCCTGCGATATTGATCGGATCGGTGACGGTGTCGACCCAGCTCATCGGCGTCCTCTAGAATTTGAAGTTGACCATGCGTTGCATGACGAAAGTGCCCATCCCCATCATCAGGGCGGAGCCGAGCAAGACGAGATGTCCGGCCGGCTCGGTGAACAGGATCATGATGTAGGAGGGGCGCGTGAGATAGACCATGCCCATGACCATGAGCGGCAGCGCGCCGATGATCATCGCGGAGGCCTTGGCCTCCGCCGACAGCGCCTTGACCTTTTCAGTCATCAGCTTGCGCGCGCGCAGCACTGCGGAGAGATTGCCTAGCGACTCCGAGAGGTTGCCGCCAGTCTTCTGCTGAATGACCAGCACGATGGTGAAGAAGTTCACTTCTGGCAGCGGCATGCGGTCATACATGCGTTGCAGCGCTTGATCGAGCGGCACGCCCATTGTTTGGGCGTCGCAAAGGTTTTGGAACTCGCTGCGCAGGGGCTCAGGCGTCTCCGCGGCGATGATGCGCAAGCATTGATTGAGCGGCAGGCCCGATTTCACGCCGCGCACGATGATGTCGATGGCGTCGGCCAGCTGACTGCCGAATTTTTTTTGGCGACCCGCGACCGCCATGCCAAGCATCCAACGCGGCAGCCCCAACAAACCGATGAAGAAGCCCATTGCCGCGGCGATCAACGCCTTCGGCGGGTCCCCGGCGAGGACTATGAAGCCGGTCAAGCCCAGCACCAGGCCGGCGACGCCCGAATACACCCAGTACATCGTCACCGACAGGTTCATGCCGGCTTGCGCGATCATCCCCTTCACCGAGAGACGGCGGCGGCGCGATTGTTGCTCGCTCGCGGCGAGGTCCTTAAGCGCCTCTTGCGTTGTTTGCCGCCGCTTCATCGCAGCCATCTCGACCGCTTGCTTGCGGCGATCGACTGTGCGCGCGCCAGCGACCGCCCTGACGCGCTTGCTCGCGGCCGTTGGTTGACCCCCGCCGGCAAAGGCGATGCCAACGCCGCCCACCGCGACAAACGCCAGCAGCGCCACGAGAAGGGCAGGATCCATCAGGGGTTCTCCGACTCGTCGAGCGCTTGCGCCAACTCCTTCTCGAGGCCGAAATATCGGGCGCGCTCCCAGAACCGCGGACGCCCGATGCCGGTGCTGCGGTGGCGCCCCGCAATACGCCCGTTCTGGTCTTCGCCTTGAATTTCGTACACCAAGAGATCTTGCGTGATGATCGTGTCGCCTTCCAGGCCGAGCACTTCAGTGATTTGCGTGATGCGACGTGAACCGTCGCGCAGACGCGCAGCCTGGATCACCACATCGACAGCCGCGACGATGATTTCGCGGATGGTCTTCGGCGGCAGCGAGAAGCCGCCCATGGTGAT